>CALIJH010000101.1 GCA_938017765.1 uncultured Leptotrichia sp. | reverse complement strand
AATTAGATTTTTATATACATAATATAATAATTTTTTTAATTATACGATTAATTTTCAATTATTTTCTACTCTAATATATAAAAAAAACCCTTTTTTTAAAAAATATTTTATAAAACCGATAAAAATTTAAAAAACTGATCTACAATATATACGAAAATATAAAAAAATAACTATCGGAGAGAAATACTCTCCGATAGCTATTTTATGAATAAGAAATGAGAAAACTAAGTTTATCTACATTGTTATTATACTAAATTTTTTAGTTTATTTCTACTCCAAAATAAAATAGCCCTAAAATATAAAAAATTAGATTTAGCTTTATTTTAAAAGGTTTATTCTATTATTTATTTATAAATCTTCAAGTAATTCATCATTATTTTTATATTTTTTTATTAATTCAATTAGTTTTTTCATTCCTTCAACTTCAGAATGCTGACTCAATTCTCTTCTTAATTTCCATATTTTTTCAAGATTTTTTTTAGAAATTAGAAGTTCTTCTCTTCTTGTACCGCTTTTCATCACATCAATAGCAGGGAATATTCTTAACTGCTCCAAAGTTCTGTTAAGCATAATCTCCATATTTCCTGTTCCTTTAAATTCTTCAAAGATAACTTCATCCATTCGGCTTCCTGTTTCGATAAGGGCAGTGGCTATTATTGTAAGGCTGCCGCCTTTTTTTATATTTCTTGCCGCTCCTAAAAATCTTTTAGGATAATAAAGGGCATTTGGATCTATACCTCCCGATATGAGCTTTCCGCTCGAAGGGATTGTTATATTATATGATCTTGCAAGTCTTGTCAGGCTATCCATGAGAATTAGAATATCTTTTCCTCTTTCCACTTCTCTTTTAGCCATTTCCAATACATTTTCGGTAACCTGAGTATGAACACTCGGATTTTCATCAAAAGTTGCTGAATACACTTCGGCATCTTTTACATTTTCTTTTATATCCGTAACTTCTTCAGGTCTTTCATCTATTAATAATATCCATACATCTATTTCAGGATTGTATTTTATAATATCATTTGCCAGCGTTGACAACAATACTGTTTTCCCTGCCTTTGGAGGTGCAACTATAAGCCCTCTCTGACCTTTTCCTATGGGAGAAATCAAGTCTATTATCCTTGATGAGATTTCCCCTTCTCCAAGTTTTATTTTCTCATCGGGATATGAAGGTATCAAATCATCAAAAAACGGACGCTCCAGAGATTTTTCCGCCAAATCTCCGTTTACAAGTAAAACTTTAAGTATCCCGTAATTTTTTTCCGATGCGATAGGTACTCTCAGTTCTCCAAAAACCATATCTCCATTTCTTAGGAAAAATCTTTTTATCTGAGAAATCGAAACATATACATCAGGCCCTACGGAAGTATTTCTTAAAAAACCGTAACTGCCTTCCCCTACTATATCAAGAGTTCCAAACCCGTATATTTTCCCTTCTTCATTTCCCTTTTCTACAAGCACATAGTTTACAAGGTCTGCCTTATTCATTACTGAGAAGTTCGGAATATTATATTCTTTAGCCTTTTTTTTGAGGCTTGTTATTTTCATTCCTAATATTTCATTTATTAATTTGTCATCATCATCTTTAGATTGTTTTTTTTCTATTTCTTCATCATTTAATTTTTCAGTATTTATTTTTTCGTTTGCTTTTTCCGTACTTATTTTTTCATCATTTTTCATTTTTCCCTCATCTTTCTTTATATTTTATCTTTTATTCTATCAATTCTCCATATAATGTCCATGTTTTTGCTTCATAAATTTTTGTATGGACAAACTGACCTTTTAAATCTTTTCTGTCGCTTTTAAATAGAACTATTTTATGAGTTGAAGTTCTCCCTGTAAGCATTTCAGGATTTTTTCTACTCGGACCTTCAACTAAAACTTTTACAACCTGATTTAAATATTTCTGACTTTGTTTTTTTGCTATATGATTTTGTAAATCCATTAATTTTTGCAGTCTTTCATTTTTTATATCTTCATCTACCTGATTTTCCATAGTGGCAGCAGGTGTCCCTGTCCTCTTGGAATACATAAACATAAAGGCATTCTCAAACTCTACTTCTCTTATTACGTCCATTGTATCCTGAAAATCTTCTTCAGTTTCTCCCGGAAATCCTACTATAACATCTGTAGTCAGACCAATATCGGGTATTCTTTTTTTTATTTTTTTAGCCAGCTCGATAAACTGCTCTTTTGTATAGCCCCTATTCATCGCGTCCAATATTCTTGTCGAACCTGATTGAAGTGGTAAATGCAACATTCTCGAAATTTTTGAATTGTTTGCTATTACTTCGATTACATCGTCATTAAAATCTTTCGGATGAGGTGAAACATATTTTATCCAGAAGTCTCCCTCCACTTTAGCACTTTCATTCAATAATGTAGCAAAATTATCTTTTTCATCAGCCAAATCGCTTCCATAAGAATTTACATTCTGACCTAAAAATAATATCTCCTTATATCCTTTTTTTGTATAAAATTCTACATCTCTCAACACCTGATGAAGAGGTACCGACCTTTCCATTCCTCTTACATAAGGAACAATGCAGAATGTACAATAATTATTACACCCGTAGGTTATGGATATGGAAGCTACTATATCATCTCCAAAATCCGCATCTACTCTTTGAGGAAGTTCATCTTCATCATCAACCATTACAATATGAGTTTCTTCACCTTTTTCTATTCTTTCGAGTATATCCGGTATTCTTCCTATATTCTGATTACCCAAGACCAAATCCACATAAGGAGTCTTTTTTATAAATTCGTCTCTTACTTCCTGTGCCAGACATCCTGTTACTCCGATAATCATATTACCATTTTTTTCTTCCTTTATTCTTTTCAAATCTCCCAATTTACCGTATACTTTTACTGCCGCCCCCTCTCTCACGGTACATGTATTCAGAAATACCAAATCTGATTTGTTTATATCTTCTATTATTTCATAACCCATTGTTTGCAGCATTTGTTTCATTTTTGCACTTTCATTTACATTCATCTGACAACCATAAGTTATGATAGTTGCTCTTTTATCCACTTTTTTTCTCTCCTTTAAAAATATTATCATATATCAATAATTGCTATATATCAATATTCACGTACATTAATTGTTAAATTATACCATATTTTAATAGAAAATAAAAGAAGCTTCCTTAAAGAAGCTACTTTTTAAAAAATTTTATAAAACAAATAAATATAATTTTTTATATTTAATTTTTATATTCAATATTTTATCTCTATTTTTTCATTACTAACTTTTCTATTATTACTAATATTTTCCCGTTAAAATTATTGCTCCGTATCCTGACTTTCCGTTCCGATATTTTCTAAAGCAGGTGTTCCAGTAGATACAGCATTGTTTAATTTTTCTTCAGGTATTCTGTAATTAGTAATTTTAGTTACAATAAATGTATTTCCTGATACTCTTCCTATAACATTTAGACCTATTATATCATCATCAGTTACTCCATAAGTTTGACCAATGAACTCATAAATACCGTTTAATAAACCTGAATTATCTTTTAACTCATAAGTCAAAGTTTTATCCGGAAATACCAGATTATCTTTTTTATAAGTAAAAGTATTTGTAGATTTTATATACTGTCCTTTATATTCTTTATCAGTCGCTCTCTTTTTTCCTGCTGCCGACCCGATTGTAAACAACATACACATTAACAAAAATACTGTAATTTTTTTCATTTTAAAGCCTCCATTTTAAAAATTTTATTTATGAAATCCTAAATCAGCAGGATTTACATCTCCTGATATTTTTTCTATTTTACCATTTTTATTTTCAAATTGTTTTCTTAATAAAGTTACTTTTTTTATTAGGGCGACAGTATCTTTTTCAAGCTGTTCCTCATTATATCTTCCTTGAGACCAGTGTTCAATAATTAACGAGCTGTCTCCACATATTTTATTTATATCATATTTCAATGCATATTTCAATGCCGCATATAATCCCGTAAGTTCCCCAAAGTTATTTGTTCTTTCTTTGGACAGATAATAATTACCGTAATCATTTATTTTTGATTTATCCAGTATTTTGTATAACAAGGAATTTCCATTAAAATCCGTAAGTCTGACTTCAACTCCTTGCCCTCTGCCGGTACCCGCATCAAAATATATGGCATTTTTATCCAACTTTAAAATTAAGTTTTCAATTTTTTCAGATTTCTTTTTATCTGTTTCATATTCAGCACCATTTTCAAGCCATTTCAAAGCTTCATTTTCAGATTTAAAAGACTTGTATCTTGCTTTTTTACCTTTTACTTTACTTTGACATTCTGCCCAAGTATGGACTATGTTTTTTTCATCCGTTTCTATCAAATAATAAGCATATATTTTTGACTTTTCTGACATTTAAACACCTTATAAATTGAGTCCGCCATCAACTCTTATTACTTGACCTGTTATAAATTTGGACATATCACTTGCCAGAAATAATGCCGTATCAGCAACATCGGAAGCCTCTCCCATACTTCTCAGGGGAGTATTTTCAAGAACAGATTCTACAACTTTTTCAGGTAACACGTGTGTCATATCTGTTTTTATAAATCCGGGAGCAATTGCATTTGCTCTTAATTTTTTTCTTCCAAATTCTTTTGCCCATGATTTTGCCATAGCTATAACTCCACCTTTTGTGGCAGAATAGTTTGTCTGACCTGCGTTTCCGTCAAGACCTACAACAGAAGCCATATTTATAACACTTGCACTCTCACTTTTTAAAAGAAGGGATACTAAACCTTGCATTACATTATAGACACCTTTTAAATTAATATCTACAACCAGATCCCAATCTTCTTCTTTCATTCTCTGTAATAATGAGTCTCTTGTTATTCCCGCATTGTTTACAAGTATATCAAGTTTCCCGTATTTTTCTTTTAACTGTGCTGCAACTTCTTTTATATTTTCCCTGTCCGTTACGTTTAATTTTACATGGGACACATTTTCGTGGGTGTAGTCAGGTTCTATCAAGTCTCCTGAAATAACGGTAGCACCATTTTCAGCAAATTTTAAAACTACTTCCTTTCCTATTCCTCTTGAACCTCCGGTAACTAATGCAATTCTGCCCTTTAACACAACTAATCCGCCTTTCTTTATTTAAATATTTAAAATTTATTTTATAATTTCCAATTTTACTTTTGTAACACCTCTACTCATATTTTCTATTTTTGAGAATGCAGCCTGACTCAAATCTATGACTCTTCCTTTTACATAAGGACCTCTGTTATTTATTCTTACTACTACTGATTTTCCGTTATTCAAATTTGTTACTTTGACTTTAGTACCAAAAGGTAAAGTTTTATGAGCCGCTGTCAGTTTGTAAGTATCAAAAATTTCTCCGTTAGCAGTTTTTCTGCCATGCCATTTACCTCCGTAAAAAGAAGCTGTTCCTGTCTGAAAATAGGAATATTTGGCTAATTCTTCTTTTACTATTTCAGTATTGACATCATTTTCAGAAGCTTTTGCTTTTTTTTCAGCTTTTTTAACATTTTCAGAAGTTTTATTATTATATGCTTTTATTGGTAATGATATAAATAGAGTTACGATTAATCCCATAAATATAGTTATTATTTTTTTCATTTCTTTTCCTCCAATATAAATTTTTCGGTAAGATATTATATCATAATTAAAACAAATTCACGCTTAGATTAATCTTAGTTGCAGCTTTTTAATCAACATTTTCAGGCTGTTTCACGTGTTGGAACTTCGGACTGTCGACTGTTAAAACTTCAAAAATATAACCTTTTGCCCTATATGCATCTATTATCTGTTGCAAAGCCTCTACAGTCGTAGTTTTTGCATAAGCATCATGCATCAGAAGATTTACTTCTCTCACATCACACACACCATTTCTTACAAGTTTTTCCACAGGAACTTTATTTCCTGAGGCATCTGTGCTGTCGCAATTCCAGTCCTGATAAACATACCCCTCTTTTGTCAGTCTGTTTATAATACCCTGTTTTATAGCTTTTGAAACTCTTGTTGTACTGGAGCCTCCCGGAAATCTTGTAACTTTTGGATCCACTCCCGTTTTTTCCTTTATTAAATCTCTCAATTTGTATAAATCAGCAAAAAATGCATCTACAGAAGCATACACTTGCTTATACTCATGAGAATATGTATGAATGGCTATAGCATGCCCTTCATTTACAATTTGTTTATACATATCAGGATTTTGACCTATTACAAAAAATGTTGCTTTTATGTTGTTTCTCTTCAAAATTTCAAGTATTCTCGGGGTATTGTTAGGAGTAGGACCGTCATCAAAAGTTAGATATACGACTTTTATTCCTTTTTCCTGTCTTATCTGATTATACTTTTTTCTTAATTCAGCATCTTTTGCTTTTATTTCACTCAGCAAAGTACTTTTTTCTTTTATAGTGTCATCCAATTTTTTTATATCTTTTTCCAGTGAATTTTTATCAATATTTCCTTTTACACTGTTGTAAACTATACCGCCTGAGTATCCTATCAT
>CALIJH010000100.1 GCA_938017765.1 uncultured Leptotrichia sp. | reverse complement strand
TAAATTTAGGTGGAATTTTAACGTTAGGTTTGGTATCACAACAAAATGCTTCTGAAATAAGAAATTCTGGAATAATTACAGATAAAGAAGAAAATCAGGAAGAATATATACAAAATAATTTTTAAATAACAAAAAAATAAAAATAGGAGATGGTTTAAAATGAATGCACAATTAAAAATAATTTTAGTAACAATGTTAGTTGATTTTACAAGAAAGGAAATATTAGAAAAAGAGATAATATTCGGAGCTAAAAAAGGAATACAAAAATTAGAAGCAGTAAAAAATAATTTCTTTGTAAAATTTAAAGACTTTATAAGAAAATCACAGGAAATCAATAATCCTTATATTCCTGATGAAGTTGAAAAAATTACAGAGGAATTATTGTTGCAAGGAACGGAAGAACTTGAAAAAAATATTAATATAGACGACATTATTCATAAAATATTAGGAGTAGAAAAATCAGCTATTAATATTTAAAAATGAGGAGGACAACTATGTTTTACAGAGAAATTAGTGATTTTGGAATTATGATTGTAATATGCGGAGTATTTTTATATTTTGCAAAGACAATTTTTGATTATATGATAAAAGGTATTTCAAAACATTATGCTGAAATAATAGCAAAGTTAGATTATGCAGAACAAAGAAGGACGGTATTAATAAATGGAAATGAAAAATTAATTGACGTTCTTAATAGACTTGAAAGCAGATTGAGAACAGAAAAAATATCAGGAAAAGCATTAGAAATAGTATTAAATACTAAAGCAAGTCAAATATGTCTGTGTATTAAAAATGAAGCTATAGAGATAATAAATGAGAATAATATTAATAAAAATTGGAATTCTATTGAAAGTGAACTTGAGAATTTATATGATGAAAAAATTTTAAAATTTCAAAAAGAATATCAGGAACTTGCTGAATTTGAGATTTATTCAGAAATAAATAAGCAATTTATAGTAGAATTAAATCAATCAAAGCCGATAATAATTTTAATTTTATCCGAATTAAAAAAAGCAGAAGATATAACAGATTATAGAATAGCAATAAGACAAATAAGTGCAGCAATGGACAAAACTAAAAAGAATATGCAAAGAATAATAAACGAAGTTGTAAATTAAAGAGCGGGCTTTATTTCCTGCTCTTTCTTTTTTTATGAAAAAATGACAATGGAGATAAAAGAATTAATAAAATTAGGGATTTTATGCCCTAATTTTTTTGTAAAAAAATAAAAATATTTTATAAAAAGTATTGACATATTATATAAAAAATAGTATACTGTATGTGCAGAGAGGAGGTGGTAGTGTGAACATCGTAGACTTAATCAACCTACTTGCTGGAATATGCACAATCATCATGACGATTGATTATTTCTTGAACAAATGGAAATAATCAATTGAGAGGGTTCCTCCCCCTCTCTTGCTAAAATAATAAAAAAGGAAGTGATTATAATGTTACAATATATAAATACAGTTTTATCTGTAGTCAATTTGATTTTACTGATATACTTACTAAAAATAAAAAAATAAGCCCTACTTGCTATTTTTTAGGGCTTAGTGTGAACATCGTTTTCAATATTATAATATCATAATAATTTGAAAAAGTCAATTGAGAGGGAAAAATGCAAAAAAAAGAAAATAGAGGAGCAAAAAAAGGACGTATAATAACTTGGAATACTCGTCCCGATATTGAACGGGTAAAAGATGTGAACATGTCTTTTAGAACAACAGCAGAAGAAAGAGAAGAAATAAAGAGATTATTAAAAGAGCTTGGAAAAGGAACAACTTCTGAAAAAATCATAAAAGGATTAAAGTTTTTAAAAGCGATACAAGAAGTTTGAAAACATTAAAAATAAAAGCAAGAATGGAAAGATTAGAAGTAATTAAAATGGGAGAAAACCATAACGAAGAAATATAAAGCAGGAAAAATCTTTTTTTCCTGCTTATAATTTATTCATATTTATTTATAACTATTTATTTGTATAATATACTTTAAATAGACAATAAATTTCTTAACTCCTTAAATTACAGTATTTTTATAACATTATCAAAAGTCTATTTTATAATGTAAATTCGGCAGTTTTTTGTGCTAATACTTGACCTGTTTTTGTATTAATAGAATATTTTATAATGTAAATATTCATTCGCCTGCTGACATTCTTAAAATATGCCCTGTATTAATAGAATATTTTATAATGTAAATACATGTGTTATTCTGTTCTTGTTCAATGTATCAAATGGTATTAATAGAATATTTTGTAATGTAAATCATTTATTTCTTCATTCTGTTTTCTGAAATAATATCGTATTAATAGAATATTTTATAAAATAATGATATATAAGAAAATATAAAAACAGGCTTATACTTTGATAATAAAACAAAGTTGCCATATGGATTAATTGAAATAGAAGTATTAAATAAATCTGTACCGAATTGAAAAAATGTGATAGAATAATTATTATAGAAAAAGTTAATATTAGCAGGACAAGTAATTTTAGTAAAGCGAGTAATTACAAATTATTTAGGAGGAAAATCAATGTCGGAGCAAATTTTATCAATTATAAAAAATAGAGTGCTGACTTATGAGCAGAAATTGAGAACTCTTGCAGGAGCAGCCGAAGCAACTTTGGATGTTTTGAATATAACTCCTGATATTCAGGAATACAAAGATAAAGGGATAATATGCGACTTATTTGAAGGAAATGCTCCTTATAGAGCCAGATATATTACTCCCGATTATGAAAAATTTATGAAACAGGGGAGTAAGTTTCTTGAAATAAAACCTGCAAAAGATATTTGGGAAGCGACTACAAATTTACTCATTCTATACAATCATGTACCGTCGATTACTACATATCCTGTTTATTTAGGAAATATAGATATGTTGCTGGAACCTTATATAAAAGACGAAGAAGAAGCATATAAAGCCATTAAACTCTTTTTGTTGCAAATAGACAGGACTATTACTGATTCTTTCTGTCATGCAAATTTAGGACCACAAAAGACGAAAGCAGGCGAAATGATATTAAAGGCAACAGTTGAGCTGAATACGATGACTCCAAATTTGACATTAAAATATAATGAAGACATAACTCCTGATGATTTTGCAATTAGGTCTGTTGAGACTAGTCTGAAAGTAGCAAAGCCAAGTTTTGCAAATGACAGAATGTTCAAAAAAGATTTCTATGACAAAGATTATGCGATAGCCAGCTGCTACAATGGACTTAGTATAGGTGGAGGAGCTTATACATTAGTAAGGCTTAATCTTGCAAAATTGGCAAATGAAGCAAAAGATGAAAAAGATTTATTTAGCAATGCTTTGCCCGAAGCAGTAAAAAGAATGACAAAATTTATGGATAAAAGAGTAAAATTTTTAATTGAAGAAACAGGTTTTTTTGATACGAGTTTTCTTGTCAAAGAAGGGCTGATACATAGAGACAGATTTACAGGGATGTTTGGAGTAGTGGGACTTGCAGAATGTGTAAATAAAATAACGGGAGCAAAAAATAAAGAGGATAAATTCGGCTGGAATAAATATGCTGATGATTTGGGAGAAAAAATCATTAAGAAACTTCAGGAATTGGTACATAATTATAGGACTGAATACTGTGAAATAACTGATAATCACTATGTCCTTCACGCTCAGGTAGGTATTGATACGGATACAGGAATAAGTCCGGGTTGCAGAATTCCTATAGGAGATGAGCCTGTACTACCTAAACATATAAAACAGACAGCGAGATTTCATCCTTATTTCAAATCAGGAATAGGGGACATTTTTCCATTTGATGAAATGGCTTCAAAAAATCCGTTATCAATCCTTGATATTATAAAAGGAGCATTCAGGGAAGGAATGAGATATTTTTCAGTTTATTCCACTGATGCTGATGTAATAAGAATTACAGGATACTTAGTAAAAAAATCCGAAATGGAAAAATTATTCAGAAAAGAACAGGTAATCCAGCAGACAGTTGTATTTGGTTTAGGTGCGAGGGAAAATTCAAGAATACTGGAAAGAAAAATAAGAGGAAATGAATAATGAAAGGGATTATTAATAAGATAATCCCCTTTAGCAACGTTGACGGCCCGGGAAACAGGCTGTCAATATTTTTTCAGGGGTGCAATTTTGACTGTCTGTACTGTCATAATCCCGAAACGATAGAAGTATTCGGAGAAAAAAATATTCCTGAGGAAATCAGCGTGATGACGGTAGACGATATTTTAAGGGAAATAGCGGAAGTTGAGCCGTTTATATCGGGGATAACCGTTTCGGGAGGAGAATGTTCGCTCCAATGGAAATTTTTGACGGAATTGTTTACAGAAGTTAAGAAAAAATGGAAAAGATTGACCTGTTTTGTGGATAGTAACGGTTCTGTGCCTCTTTGGACAGAAGATAAAAAAGAGTTTGTAGAAATTTTTGATAAAGTGATGATAGACATAAAAGCTTATAATAAAAAAGATCATATGCTAATGGTAGGAATGGACAATGAAAATGTTATAAAAAATTTTAAATATCTTGTGGAAATTGATAAAATATATGAAGTAAGAACCGTTATTGTACCTGAAATAATTGATAATGAAAAAACCATTGATAATGTAAGTAAATTGATTGCACATTATAATAAAGACATAAAATATAAATTAATAAAATACAGGCAAAATGGTGTAAGAAGAGATGTACTTGTATCTTATACTCCTGATGATGATTATATGAATAAGCTGAAAAAAATAGCATTAAAAAATGGATTAAGTGATGTTGTAATTGTATAATAAGTAATAGAAGCAGATTTTAAAAGATTTTCAAAATACTTTTGAAAATAGAAAGAGAATACAGAGATAGCTAATAAAATTTTAGAAAATAAATTTTAAAGATATTTCTTAAAATAGATTTAGGATTGTGGATTTTGTAAAAGGATAACTTTAAATAAAATCGTATTTAATATATTTTATTTTATATAGTTTGAAAGGATAAAATATGAATTTCGATAAATTTTTGAAAGAAATTTTAAATCACAAAAATGAGGAAGAAGCTGCAAAAATGTCTGCATATATGTTGAATAAATTCAAATTTATAGGAATTAAGACACCTGAAAGAAGAAAAAAATTTAGAGATTTTTTTAAAGAGTATAAGAAAGATCATGAAAAATCAGGAAAAATAGATTGGATTTTCATAGACAAGTGTTGGAAAAATGAATACAGGGAATTGCAGTATTCGGCTCTCGATTATTTGCAGATAGTGAAAGAATTACTGACAGATAAGGATATACCAAGATTAAAAAAATTTGTTTTAACAAAATCGTGGTGGGATACTATTGATTATCTTGATATGATTATAGGAGGAATAGCTTTAAAATATCCTGGAATAAATAATGTTCTTCTTGAATGGAGTGTTGATGAAAACATTTGGCTCAGAAGAATAGCTATAGATCATCAACTTTTAAGAAAAGAAAAGACAAATATTGAGTTACTTAAAAAAATCATTGAAAATAACTTTGAACAGACAGATTTTTTTATTAATAAGGCGATAGGCTGGGCATTAAGAGATTATAGTAAAACAAATCCCGAATGGGTAAGAAATTTTATTGAAAAAAATAAGGAGAAAATGGCAAAACTAAGTATCAGAGAAGCAAGTAAATATATTTAAAAAATTCTATATCATTAGAAAAGTTGTTTTAACACTAAGAATAGGAATAAAGTACATAAAAAAATATTTGTTTGTAAGAATTTTATATAAAAAAATAAACATTAAATTAGTAAGAAATTTTATTGGTTTAAAAATAAAAGTATACGTGCTATAATAATAACCTAAATTATAGAGTAAAATAGGAGAAAAAATGTTTATAGATGAAAGTGTAATCACTGTTATATCGGGAAAAGGCGGAGACGGTGCCGCTACTTTCAGGAGGGAGAAATTTGTACAATTCGGAGGACCTGACGGCGGAGACGGTGGAAAGGGCGGAGATATAATTTTTATTGCAGACCCTAATATAAATACACTGGTAGATTTTAAAAGCAGTAAGAAATTTCAGGCGGGAGACGGAGAAAAAGGAGCTTCGGCACGTTCCACAGGGAAATCAGGAAATGATCTTGTAATTAAAGTACCTGTAGGTACTATGGTGAGAGATTTTGAAACAAACAGACTTTTGCTTGACCTTGACAATCCGAATGAAAAAGTAATATTTCTGAAAGGTGGAGACGGTGGAAGAGGAAATATACATTTTAAATCATCCGTAAGAAAAACTCCAAGAATAGCTGAAAGTGGAAGAGAGGGAGCAGAACTGAAAATAAAACTTGAGCTGAAATTACTCGCAGATGCGGCACTGGTTGGATATCCGAGTGTAGGGAAATCAAGTTTTATAAATAAAGTATCGGCAGCAAATTCAAAAGTTGCGAGTTATCATTTTACAACTTTAAAGCCCAAATTAGGAGTAGTAAGGATAGATGATGAAGAAAGCTTTGTAATTGCAGATGTGCCGGGACTTATTGAAGGAGCTCATCAGGGAATTGGGCTTGGAGACAGATTTTTAAAACATATAGAGAGATGTAAACTGATTATCCACATTGTAGATATTTCGGGAATAGACGGCAGAAGTCCTGAAGAAGATTTTTTGAAAATTAATAAGGAACTTGAAAATTATAGTGAAAAACTGGCGAGAAAACCTCAAATAGTAGTTGCAAATAAAATTGATATGCTGTATGATGATAAAGTGTATAATGAATTTGAAAAATTTGTAAAAAAACATAATGTAAAATATGTATATCCGATTTCGGTCATTGCCAATGAAGGAATAAAGCCTGTACTTATGAAAGCGTGGGAAATGATAAAGGAAATTCCGCGTGAAGAATTGGAAGAAGAATATTCTGTCGACGATTTACTTAGAGAGATGAATAAAAAAGATGACTGGATTATCAAAAAACTTGAGGACCATATATTTGAAGTTGACGGCAGAATTGTAGACGATGTGCTGAAAAAATATGTATTTACGGGAGATGAAGGAATTATAAATTTTTTACAGATAATGAGAACTCTCGGAATGGAAGTACAGCTTGAAAATGCAGGAGTGGAAGAAGGAGACATTATAATTATTGCTGGATATGAATTTGAGTATGTCTTATAATATACGAAGAATATAATTATACATACAGTAAAAGCAGAAATGTGGAAATATTAATATGAATTTGAATATATATTGTAATGTAAATTTACCCGACGATTATATTTATCTCTTGATTTTGTTGTGTTAATAGAATATTTGTAATATAAGTAATTCTTCTAAAATCAGAAAAACAGCATAATAATAGATAGTAACAATAATGATTGAAATTATGCTACTTAAAATCAGAAAGAATAAAAAAGGAAATGAAAATAAAAAATGAAAAATTTACTCAAAGGTCTTGTGATAAGCGGTCCTACAGGTGTGGGAAAGACTGATATATCCTTAATTATTGCAAAAGAGATACATTTAGATATTATTTCGGCTGATTCTATGCAGATATATAAAGAAATGGATATAGGAACTGCCAAGATTACAAACGAAGAAATGAACGGTATAAGGCATTATATGCTTAGTATTGTAAATCCTGATGAAGATTATTCGGTAGGAGAATTTGAAAAAGAAGGAAACAGGATTTTAAAAGAAAAAGAGAAAAATAAAGAAAATATAATGCTGGTAGGCGGGACAGGACTTTATATAAAAGCGTTGACTGACGGTTTTTCGGATTTGCCTTCAAAAAATAAAAATTTAAGAAAAAGTTTGGAACAAAAGTCTATTGAGGAATTGTCGGAAGAATTGAAAAGTCTTGATATGGAAACATACAATGAGATAGATTTGAATAATAAGGTCAGGCTTGTAAGGGCATTGGAAGTATGTATTCTCACAGGTGAGAAATTTAGTAAACTAAAAACTGAAAATATAAAAAATAATAATTACAGATTTTTAAAAATATTTTTAACAAGGAACAGGGAAGAACTATATGAAAGAATAAATAAAAGAGTAGAGATAATGTTCAGTAAAGGTCTTTCTGAAGAAGTGAGAAAAATATATGAAAAATACAGTGAAAACAGGTATAAAATTACGGCAATAGGATATAAGGAGCTGTTTGACTATTTTGACGGCAAAGTTTCCCTAAAAGAAGCCGAAGAGAAAATAAAAATAGAAAGTCGGAGATATGCTAAAAGGCAATTGACGTGGTTTAGAAAAGAGAAAGATTATATAAATTATAATTTGTCGGAAATGTCTGAAAAAGAAGTGATTAGTAATATTTTAAAAAAATGGGAAAATTTTTAAACTATTCAAACTAAGTGAAGTCTAAATTTAAAAAATATAGGAGAAAAAAGAAATGAAAATAATTGATTATTTAGATGAAAATAGAATAAAAATTAATTTGGAAGCAAGAACAAAGGACGGTATTCTGGAAGAGCTGGCAAAACTATTTTTAAACGGTAATATAATAGATTCTGAAAATATGAATGAATTTATAAAAGACTTAAAAGATAGGGAAAAACTGTCTTCTACAGGGCTTCAGGACGGAGTGGCCATACCTCATGCAAAATCTGAAGCAGTAAATAAACTTGCGTTGGCAATAGGAACTATAAAAGACGGAGTAGAATTTGACTGTATGGACGGAGGAGTATCTAAAATATTCTTTATGATAGCTGCTCCTGAAAATACAAAAAATGAACATTTAGATTTGCTGGCTGAAATATCAAATTTGTCTTATGATGAAGAGTTTCTTGAAAAGCTTGAAAATTCGGAAACATCTCAGGAATTATTGGATTTATTAAAAGATTTTGATTAAGAATATAAAAAAGTAATAATACTATTAAAAAAATGATTGTAAAAATTAAATAATTATAGTTGACAATACAGATAACTAATGTATAAAATATTAAGAAACAAGAAACAAGAAACAAGAAACAAGAAACAAGAAACAAGAAACAAAAGCGACTATAAATTTATTTTCTCTGCTAATTTGGGAATTAGCAAAGTACAAGGAGAATAAAAATGGATAATCTGAATACAAATTCTAAATTACAGAAATATATTCCGCTTGTGGACTTTCTTGCAGCAGTTTTAGGAAAAAACAGCGAAATCGTATTACATGATTTGGGAAACCCTGACCATTCAGTAATAGCAATCAGAAATAATCATATTTCCAATCGTGAAGTCGGAGCACCTGCGACAGATTTAGTATTAAAAATACTGAAAGAAAGTGATAAGGAAGAAAGAGATTTCATTGCCAATTATATCGGTATAGGAAAGTTTAATAAGGCGTTGAAATCATCGACTTATTTTATCCGGGAAGAGGGAGAACTGATAGGAATGATTTGTGTCAATACCGATGAGGCAGTATTTGACAGTCTGTTTTCTGCAATGAAAAAGTTACAGGAAACTTTCGTAAAAGAAGAGATAAATATAAATAATGAAAATATAGATTCGGAAAATCTGACAAGATCGATAGAAGAAGTAGCAAGGGAAGCTATAAGTGATGTTTTCTCAACTCAAAATGTGTCTATAGATTATTTGAAGCAGCAGGACAAACTGAATATCATAGAAGTCCTTTATTTAAAAGGAATATTTCTCCTGAAAGGTGCAGTTGTGGAAATAGCCAAGGCTTTGGGAATGTCTGAAGCCAGTGTGTATCGTTATGTACAAATAATAAAAAGACAGGAACAGGAAGAAAACAGAAAAAATAAAAAATTGAAAAAATAGAAATTTATCTTACTGCCTGAATAGTTTATTTTTTGAATTATTTATTTAAAATATTAATAGAACATTTTGTTATGTAAATAAAACAAAAGCATCTATCAGGACAATAAAAATTCCTATATTAATAGAACATTTTATAATATAAAAAGGAAAAATTATTAACTTTTGGAAAAATTTGGACAAAATAGTAAGTATTAATAGAACATAAAATAATCTACTAAAAAAATTATTTTTTAATTTTATACGGAACATAACATCTGAATTATATCGCCTAATTTCAGGAGTTATGTTTTTTTTATAAAATTTTTTTGAAAAATTTTAAAATCTGCTCTTGAAAAAATCAAAGTTAGGGTTATACTTATAGTATAGAATTGTCAGAAAAAAATTATAATATTACAACGAGGGAGGAAAAACATATGGACAAGGAAAAACTGGAACTGATAGTATTTGATATTGTAAATAGTGCAGGGACTGCTAAAGGATTAGCTTACGAAGCATTGGCTGAAGCTGAAAAAGGAAATTACGAAGAAGCCGACAAACTATTAAAGGAAGCTGATAAATCTTTATTGGAAGCACATAATATTCAGACTGAAATAATACAGTCCGAAGCCAATGGCGATAATATGGAAGTTACTGTCCTCTTTGTACATGCTCAGGATCACCTTATGACAGCAGTGGAAGCGAAATCACTTATTGAGTGTATGATAAAAATGTACAAAAGAATAGAAAAACTGGAAAAATCGTAAAAAAAAATAGGGGGAATAATATGAAAAGAAAAGTAAAAAAATATAATGTGAAACACGATGAGAAACTAAAGGAAAGGGAGGAAAAAGAAAAGATTAAACGGGAAGAAGAAAAAAATGAAATAAAGCCTTTCAGTTTTAAATCCGCATTTGCAGTAATAATAAGCTGTCTGACAGGTTCGGTAATAGTTCCGTATTTGCTGGGTTTTGTGGGAATAAAAGATGTGAGAATAGGAATACTTTTAGGAAGTATGTTTGTTTCAAGTTTCGGATTTGTATGGGTACGAAATTTTATGGATTCAAAAAAAGGATTTTCAAAAAGTTTTTGGATACAGTATGCTGTTATGGGAGCAGTTTTTGGAGCAATAGCCTATTTATGGTTTTTTGGAATAAAACTTCTTTAAATTAAAGAATAAAATACAACTTAAAAATGGAGGTAATTATGAAAGTTTTGTTTGTATGTTCTCAAGGGATGTCAAGTGCAATAGCCGTAAATGCCCTTGAAAAAGAAGCAAAAGCAAAAGGAGTGGATATTCAAGTTTTAGCAGTGAGTACACAAAAGTTTGAGGAAGAGGTGAAAAATGGTTATGATGTTGCAATGGTTGCTCCTCAGGTAAGACACCGATTTGATACATTGAATGCACAGGCAAAGGAAGCCGGAGTTCCATGTGAAATGATACAGCCTCAGGCGTACAGCCCTTTAGGCGGTCCAAAATTATTGAAACAAATACAGGATTTACTAAAAAAATAGAAATTGGAAATTTGGAAATAGCAGTAAGATATGAAAATTAAGTTATGAAAATAATTGAGCAATAAAAGAAATTATTGAAAAAATTTTAAAAATAGAATTCAAAAAATTACACAAATTTAAATAGTAATATTTGAAAAATAATGTTTAAAAATAATGTTTGAATAATAGATATTCAGATAATAAATTATGGAAAATTAAATATTTAAATATCAATAAAAAATAATATTAGGAGGAAAAAGTTATATGTTAGAAAAATTATCAATGCAAATGGCAAAGCTTTCCGAACAGAGACATTTAAGAGCTATCCGTGACGGAATTATAGCAACGTTACCGCTAATAATAGTAGGGTCAATATTTCTGATTGTTGCATTCCCGCCATTCCCGGCTGAATGGAAAATATCTGTATGGGCTAAAACTAATATATTGAAAATATTGCTTCCTTACCGTATGACAATGTTCATAATGGGACTTTATGCTGTTATGGGGATAGGAAACAGTCTTGCAAAATCTTATAAGCTTGACGGTATAACAGGGTCGATATTGGCAACGTGCGGATTTTTATTGACAATAGTGCCTAAAGTTGTAAAGGAAATACTTGTAGTTACTCAGACAATAGACGGAAAAGAAGTTCAGATAATAGCTGAGGAGGGAGCAAAAGGAGCAACAACATTACAGGAAGGACTTGGATATGCTATGCCTATGGCAAATTTGGGTTCTGCGGGACTTTTTGTAGGTATATTGGTAGCTATATTTGCAGTGGAGGTATACAGATTTACATCGACTACAGGATTTAAAATAAAAATGCCTGAAGGTGTTCCTCATTCCGTTGCAAGATCTTTTGAAGCGTTGACACCTGCATTAATAGTGATTTTAATAGTAGCAACTATCACTTACTGGTGGGAAAAAGATTTACATAAAATAGTAGGTACAATTATAAAACCTCTCGTAATAGCAGCAGATTCGTGGGTTTCAGTACAGGTAGTAGTATTTCTGATAACATTTTTCTGGTCATTCGGAATACACGGAGATTCTATTGTAGGTTCTATAGTAAGACCTTTGTGGCTGACATTACTTGAACAGAACGGTACGGCTTTGGCTGACGGGAAAGCCATTCCTCATATAGCGGCAGAGCCTTTTTATCAGTGGTTTGTGTGGATAGGAGGTTCGGGAGCTACAATCGGACTTACTTTGTTACTTTTAACAGTGTCAAAATCAAGTTACGGAAGAACATTAGGGAAAACTTCAATATTATCTACGATTTTCAATATTAATGAGCCTATCATTTTCGGTTGTCCGGTAGTATTAAACCCTATACTTTTACCGCCATTTATTATGGTGCCTGTTATAAACTCAAGTCTTGCTTACTTTTTTACAAAAATGGGCTGGGTAAATAAGGTTACATCTACTCCTCCTTGGACATTGCCGGGGCCTATAGGAGCATTTCTTGCTACAAATGGTGATTTTAGAGCGGTACTGTTGAGTCTTTTCCTGATATTTACATCTATCCTGATATATTATCCATTTTTTAAAGCATATGACAAAAAAATGGTGGAAGAAGAGAAAAATAATCAGGAAGAAAATAACGGAGAAGAATAAATATGAGAAAACTTGGTATTTCGATTTACCCTGAAAAAACTGATGAAAAAACGTTGAAACAGTATATTGATAAAGCCGGTAAAGCAGGATTTTCAAGGATATTCAGCTGTCTTTTATCTGTAAATGAAGAAAAGGAAAAAATCAAGGAAGAATTTAAAAAAATAAATTTATATGCTAAATCCAAAGGATTTGAAATAATTCTGGATGTAAGTCCGAGAGTATTTTCGGATTTAGGAATAAGCTACGAAGATTTATCGTTTTTTAGAGAGATAGAAGCAGACGGAATAAGGCTTGATATGGGGTTTACAGGATTGCAGGAAAGTATAATGACTTTTAAGGGACAAGGTCTGAAAATAGAAATAAATATGAGTATGGATACACATTATATAGATACTATAATGGATTATAAACCTAATAAGCATAATCTTATAGGTTGTCATAATTTTTATCCTCATGCTCATACCGGACTTGGAATAGAATTTTTTAACAAATGTACGGAAAATTTTACAAAATATGGATTAAGAACAGCGGCATTTATAACATCACAAGCTGAAAATACTTTCGGACCGTGGCCTGTAACACAGGGATTGCCTACCCTTGAAATGCACAGATATCTGCCTGTGGAAACCCAGTTCAGACATTATGCTGCTTTGGAAACGATAGATGATATTATAATATCCAACTGCTATCCTACAGACGAGGAGCTTGAAAAACTGAAAAATGTAAGAAAAGACATGGCAAGTTTTTCTGTGGAGCTAATTTCATATATTCCCGAAATTGAGAAAAAAATTATATTGGAAGAATTTCATTTCAATAGGGGAGATACTTCGGAAAATGTTATAAGATCTACCGACAGCAGAGTGAAATATAAAGGGTATAATTTCAAATTGTTTAATGCACCTGAAATGATAAAAAGAGGAGATATAATAATAGAAAGCAGTGAATACGGCCATTATGCAGGGGAGCTTATGATAGCTTTGAAGGATATGAAAAATACGGGAAAATCTAACGTAGTGGGAAAAATAGCGGAGCATGAGCAGTTTATTCTTGATTATATAAAACCTTGGCAGAAATTTGCTTTTTCCGAAAAGTAGGTTTGGAAAAACTATATAATTTTGATATAATAATTATAGAATTAAAGGATTAAAAAAATAAGGAAAAAGAATTACAGAAAGAAAATAAAAAATATAAAAGATAAAAATTTTAAAAGTTGTTTTGTATCAGTTTGTTATGATCAGATATAAGACAGCTTTATTTTTATAAAAAAATAGTATGTCAAATTTATTTTGAAATTTGACAAAATATAGCTGACTGTAGTAGAATAGAAATATAA
>CALIJH010000099.1 GCA_938017765.1 uncultured Leptotrichia sp. | reverse complement strand
AAAAATTATATAAAAAAAGAAACTATATAAAAAAACTGTCCCTTAAGCTAAAAAAATATCAAATTATAAATCTTATATATTAATAAAATCTGCTATTTTTATAAAACAAATAAAAACAGCAGATTTTAATTTTTTAGTTTTGACTTTTTTAAATATTTCTATTGTAACTACTTAATATTATAATTATTTTATAATATTATTGATTTCTATTTTTAAACTCTGTTTTTCCCCTGCAAATAGTACATTTTAAATTATAATTTTTATCCAATACCAGTATATCGGCATCTTTTCCTATTTCCAAGCTTCCTTTTCTGTCATTAATCCCGATATATTCAGCAGGGTTGTAGGAAGCCATTTTTACAATTTCTCCAAGGGAATACTTTCCTCTTTTTAATATATTCTGAACTGAACCTAAAAATCCTAATTCCAAATCTTTTATATTTTCATAGTCAGTCCTGTCCTTTACTTCTTCATGCCCGTCATCATACAGCACTCTTATTTTATCGCCTTCAGGAATAAATTTTGCTTTTCTTATGTAATGATAAAACTCCTTATCTCCCCTTGACAATCCCACCGTATCAGTAGTAAGAAGCATTTTATCTACACCTTTCAGCCTATACATAATATCAAAGGCTTCGGGTTTTACAGTCAATCCTGTCTGTTTAGCAAATTCCGCATACAGTTCGTCAAAATACATAACTGCCCCGACAACTCCGAGTTCCCTGTGATGAAATCCTCTCATTCCTGAATATGTATGTGTAACTCCTTTTATTCCTGCCTGAACAGCTTTTTTCATATCTTCAAAAGTAGCTGAAGTATGACCTGCCTGCACAACAATATTTTTTTCATTACAGAATTTTATCATTTCTTCAGAGCCGTCCAGTTCAGGAGCCAAAGTCATCAGCTTTACATTTTCTTCTCCCGTAATATTGAGGAATTCTTTTAAAATATCTATATCAGGATTGATACAATATTCCTCTTTCTGCATTCCTTTATATTCTTTGCCGATAAAAGGTCCCTCCAGATGTACTCCTGTCATTTCGGCTCCTATTATCTGCTCATTTTCCTTATCAATAACTTTTTTAGCCTCTTTCAGCGTATCGGATATTTTTTTTAAGGAATCGGCTCCGGTAGTTCCTAAAAAAGAAGTTACTCCCGTTTTAACAAGGTCTTTTTTCATATTATACATTGCTTCCTGCGTTCCCTCTTTCCAGAATGAACCCGTTCCCCACCCATGCACATGGTTATCGATGAAGCCCGGTATAATATAATAATCAGTATAGTCCGTTATTTCTTCATCCTTATTTTTCAGTTCATTTTTATCAGTACAGATATTCGTTATTATTTTATCTTCTATTTCAATATAACCCTTTTTTACTCCTTTAGGAGTATAAATATTTTCAGAATAAATTATCATTATTTTCTATATATCTCCTTTTTTATTAAAATAATACTTAATATGAAATATTTTATTTCAATTCCCAGTATTTTTTATTTACTTTCATCATATCGTCCAATATCAAAGCCGCTTTTTCAGGATTAACTACGGTTCTGTTTAATGTGAGTGCCTGCAATGCTTTTTTATAGCTGCCTTCAAGACATGCTTCTACTGTCAGTTTTTCATATGTATACTGATTATCTATAAGTGCCTTATAAAAGTCATCTATTTTTTCATAGCCGTAAGGTATAGGTCCGTTTTCTCCAAGTCTTGAGCCTACTTCCACAAGCATATTTTCATCAAGATTTTTTATTATTCCGTCGTTTTTCATCATCAGTACAAATTCATTTTCTAAATTATAGGCAATACTTTCAGCAATTTCGACCATCATATTTCCGTGAACTTCTCCCACGAGAAATGGCAGATTTTCGAGATTTCCCTGTTCTTCGGCCTTTTTGCATATATCATAAACTTTCTTTTCACGTCCGACTTTTGCTTCATCTACTCTTGTAAATTCAGGATTTTCTTCCTTAGCCAATTCATTCCCGAAAAAATAATATTGTAAATAAGTATTCGGAACATAATCATCAAAATATTTCATCATTTTATTTACATTCAGATAAGTATCCAGCCATGATTTATCCCTCTGCTCAGCATTATATGGTTTAAAATCATTGTTTTTTATGTAGTTTTTCAGTTCAGGCAGTAAATCTTTTCCCTTATAGTACAGATTTGTAAACCAACCAAAATGGTTCAGTCCGAAATATCTTGGTTTCAGTTCTTCCTGAGGGACATTCAAAATTTTTGAAAAAGTTTTCAGCATCGAATAAGGCTGGTCGCATATACTCATCAGTCTCCTGTCATCAGGAAAGACAGTCTGTAATGCCAAACCTATTATCGCCGCAGGATTTGTATAGTCCAGTACCCATGTTTCCTTTGAAAACTTTCTCACATCATTTACCATTTCAATCATATCTCCTATAGACCTCATTCCATAGGCAAATCCTCCCGGTCCGCAAGTTTCCTGTCCTATAACTCCATATTTTAAAGGTATTTTTTCATCGTAACTTCTGTACTCGCTTCCTCCAACTCTCATTTGACAGAATACAAAATCAATGTCTTTATATGCCGTATCCTTATCTCCTGTAAATACAAGTTCTGTTTCAGGAGAATATTTTTTCATCATCAGCTCCATATAAACTCTCATTTTTTCTACTCTGTCCATATCAATATCATAAAATGTAAGTCTTTTTATTGGAAATCTTTCTTTCAGTTTTATAATACTCCCTATCAATGCGGGAGTTCTGGTACTTCCTGCTCCAACAATGGTAACTTTCATCGGTTTTCTTTTCATTTCTGATTCACATCCTTTTTTATATATTCTATTAGAAGCTGAGTTACAATGTTCATTCCTACCCTTGATATTACATCATTATTTTTTGTGTCGGTTTCATTCGCATAAAAATACAGATTATTCGTACAGTATTTTTGAAGTTCATTTTTTCCGAAAGAAGTTATTGCAACTGTTTCAATTCCCATTAAGTTGGCTTTTAATGCCATATCGACTACCGTCCTTGTATTTCCCGACTGGGAAAGAAAAACTATTATTTCATCATCTGCTACATTTTCAATCACGGCATTTATCAAATTTATATCCGAAATAAATATGGATTTTATTTTGCAGGCTGCCAGTCTTGAATTTAAATATTCTCCTGTATGAACAGAGGCTCCTCTCGAAATTATATATACTATCTTGGATTTTGTTATTTTTTTTACTACTTCTCCGATTTCTTCTCTATCCTGTATCATGAGTGTCCTGTTTATTTCATGAGACATTTCTTCAAATATATCATTGTCCTCACTTTTTTGAAAATCAGGCTTTTCAATATTTTCAGATTTAGTTTTGGTTTCAGAAATATTTTTCAGAAAAAATCTCAATTCCGAATAACCCTCGTATCCCAACTTCTTCGCCAAATTTATTACAGTGGTTTTAGAAACGAATAATCTCTGACTCAACTCTTTTACTGTTATTTTCTGTATTTCATCAGTATTTTTAATGATATATTGTAATATTTTTATTTCAGTTGCATTCATCTTATCGTAATCTCTAAATATATTTTTCATTAATCACTCCTCTTATAACAGTTCGTCGACTTCATTTCTTACAAATTCCACATGCGGACCGAATACTATATGAATATGATTTTTACTCGGGAAGAATACTCCCAAAGTACCGCTTTCTTTCAATTTCGATTTATCTATAATATTTTTATCTTTCAAATCTATTCTCAATCTTGATATACAGTTTTCAACATTTATAATATTTTCCTTACCGCCTAATGATTCTACGACTATTTTTGCTATTTCCTTATATCTTTTTTCAACTAAAAGTTTATTGTCGCTTACTTCTTCCTCTCTTCCCGGTGTAATAAGATTTCTCTTTAATATATACCATTTGAACGAAAAATAACTTACAAACATTGCAACAAGTCCAACTATTATAATATTATAGAATTTACTGTTTTCATACATTACTCCAAATATTATAAAATCAAAAATTGTTCCTCTTATATATCCCACTGCCGTTCCCATGAAAGAAAGTGCCAGTGAAGAAGTCGCACCTATCAAAATATACATTATATACAAAACGGGTGAAATAAAAAAGAATGAGAATTCAAGAGGTTCCGTTATATTTCCTAAAAATGCCGTAAGTACCATTGTAACAAGTATTCCTTTTACAAGGGGTTTATTTTTTTCATAAGCTGTTTTATACATTGCAAAAGCTATCCCTGGGAACATAAACAGTGTATCTATCATCTGATTTTGTGCTAAAAATCTTGTCAGTTTCGGCATCATTTTCCATTCAGGACTGTTAGGTCCGAGATTGAATATTATCTCATTTGCGGCAGGAAGCACTCCTACATAAGTTTTTCCTGCTATCTCATACACTCCTCCCGCTTCAGTAAATCTAAGCAATGCACTCCATGTATGGTGCAGCCCGAAAGGTATCAGCAATCTTACCATAATTATATTTACAAATGGTCCTAACGGATGTAACAATACTACTGACATTCCTGCAAGCACTTTTGTAAAATATATCCAAAGAGGTGTCGCTATGAAAGATACCACCGAAGTTACAAATATTGATAATATCGGTACTAATTTTTTCCCGCTGAAAAAAGCAAAGGCGACAGGCAGTTCAGTCTTATAAAATCTGTCAGTCAGTTTTGCCGCTATAAGTCCGCTTATAATCCCTCCAAATACGTCCATTCTGACAGTTTGTATTCCCAATACCATAGCCTGACCTGCTTTATCCATTAGTTCCTTTTCTGTAACTAATGTCCCCGTAATTTTCAAATATACATTAGTTCCTGCCAAAAGCACAATATATGAAATCATTGATGAAAATACCGCTATACCTTTTTCCTTGCGGGAAACGCCATAAGCCACTCCCATTGCAAACAGAACAGGAATATTACTGAAAATTATACTCATAGAATCCTTTACCGATGTTAAAAATAATTTAATTGACGGATTACCCAATATCGGTATCTTTGATATTAAATAAGACTGGGTAAGTGCATTTACAATTCCAAGTAACATTCCCACAGGTGCCATAACCGCAATAGGCAATAATAATGACCTTCCAAATCTTTGAACTTCTTCTGAAATTTTCGTTTTATCCATAAATAGATTCCTCCTATCTTAAATTACCTTATATTTTTATTAGTAATGGTATACTCTATTTTTTTCATTTTTTCAAGAGGTATGACCAATTTATTACTACGACATAAAGAAATACTTTAAGACATATTTAATGACTTTGGTCAGGAACAATAAGGACTTTTTCAAAATTTTGTTTTCTTTTTTCCTAAATATTTTGAATCTATTCTTACAGTCATTTCAGCTATATTA
>CALIJH010000098.1 GCA_938017765.1 uncultured Leptotrichia sp. | reverse complement strand
TCATTGCATCTCCCACACTTGAAGTCGATACATAGTCTTCCACATTTTTTCTGCTCAAAGTTGCATTAAGACTGTTTCCTTTATTCTCCACATTCCCGTTTAACATACTTCCTGTTTCTATATTAGCAACATTTCCTTCTATTTTATTATCCGAAGTTATGGACGACTGCACGCCTTTTGCAGTTACATATTGTGCCTCTCCGTCTTTTTCAGATTTCAGCTCTAATTTAGACCCGTTTAATACCACTCTTCCCTTTACATGTAAATTGGAATTGGAATTTAAAACAGTTGTTGCATTTTGTCCTACTGTATAATTACCTCCAACCGTTACATTGTTTCCTTGTACTTCAAGACTTCCATTTTCATTTTGTATATCATTTTTTATGTTCACATTATCAGCTACTACCATATTACCGAATGCTATTCTTGTAGCTCCTGCATTATATGTAGTTCCTTTTATTATAAGGCTTCCATTGTTTATTACAGTATTTCCCGTATAAGTCAGTTTACCGTCAAATTTTAAAGTTCCCGATCCATTTTTTATAAGTCCCGCATCTCCTGCGATGTCATTGGAAAACGTATATGTTCCTGCCGATACATTTACAACGACATTATCTGCCAGTGCAAGTCTTTTATCAAATAATGCAGGTCCTTTTAATGCTTTATCAACATTTAACAGTCCCCAACCGAAATCTTCATCTACTCCTACTTTTCCTATATCAGTAGCTGTAGATAAGATAGTCTGTCTTATAAGGCTTCCGTCCATCCAAGGATATTTTCCTTTTAATAACGCTGCTGTAGCCGTTACCATTGGTGCGGCATAAGAAGAACCGTTTGCACCATACGTTGTACCTTTAGATGTATAAGTAATGCCTGACACTGCTGTTACTGTCCAGTTTTTAGCTACTCCCGCTCCTGAAAGTCTTTCAAGTTCATCCCATTTTGTTTCCCCAGGTCTAGCTGACATATACTTATTTGCAAGTCCAACAACATTGATCCAGCCTTTTTGCAGTTCGGGTACTTTATAAGGTAGTCCGGGTTCGAGGGAAGGTTGATTATGAAATGTTTCATTTCCTGCCGCCCACACAAATAAGACTCCTTCATTTACTTTATCTTTATAGAATTGCAAAATATCCGAACCTATCTGACCTTCCACGGCTCTTGGATTATTCCAATCATAATCTGTTACTTGACTGTTGACTCCAAAAGACTGATTAAATATTCTCGCTCCTCTGTTATATAAGTCATTATACATTCCAATAGTAGGGTCAGGATGATATTCTCCTTTATTATTTCTTGTTGATGCATCAGCAGCTACTATTGTAACTCCCTTTGCTATTCCTGTATTTGTATTTCCTCCTATTACTTCAGCCACTGTTATACCATGATCCTCATCAGCAGTTTGATTGCTATGTTCATTAGTTTTAATAAGTCTGGTTCCAAATTTATTAGTCATATCTGCCTGAAGAGCGGCATTTGTCGTACTAAATCCCATATCTATAACTCCTACAACTACTCCTGCACCTGCCTGAGATGTTGCAGCACTGCTTAAATTATTAGGATTATTTTTATCATATACTCTCGTTCTGTCATTCCATTTTATATTTCCATTAGAATCTTTTGATGACTCCACAGGTGCACTCGGTGTACTTGGAGTTGACGGCGGTGTACTTGGCGTACTTGGCTTGCTTGGGATACTTGGTGTAGGGCTTGAAGTCCCTCCACCTCCACCGCCGCCTCCACCGCAGCTTATAAGTGTTACCAATAGAGCAAGTATTGCTATTTTTTTCTTAATTCCCATTTTTACTAATTCCTCCTATTTTTCTTTCATATTTTTTTTAGTTTTAGTATCGTATTTGAATGAATAAAGATATTAGTGCTTTATTCTTCTGAATTTTCGGAAGCTTCTTCATATTCTATATATGCTTCCGCTTTTTTCATTTTTTTATTACCTTCGAATAGTCCTCCTTCTTGGATTATGAACAATGTAGACACTACATTTGCCAATACTTTTCCTTTCTCTCCTATTTCCACTTTCTCGGCAAGTATATCTCCCGAAACTTCTCCGTCTACAAATACTGATTTTGCAACGATATTACCTGTTATTCTTCCGCCACTGCTTACATGGACGGTATTATCACATTTAATATCACCTTCCAACACTCCTTCGATTTGTGTCATCGTATCGGTTTCAATTACCCCTTTGACATATGTTTTTGATGATATTACACTTATTCCCTCGGAAACATTTAATTCTTTCCCATTATTGTTAGAAAATATTCCCATGGCACACTCCTTTCGTTTTCAAATATTATATTAAAATTTTTACTATCCCAGTCTATAAAATTTTTAGGTTGGATAGGCGTTCCATTATACCTTACTTCATAGTGTAAATGTGGTCCTGTAGAATTACCTGTATTCCCACCTTCGGCAATAATTTTACCTTTCCCGACTATCTCACCTGATTTTACCAATATTTTGTTTAAATGAGCATAAGCTGTTTGAAAACCGTACATATGGTCTATAACTATCACATTTCCATACCCATTTTTTACTCCTGCAAAACTGACTTTCCCTATAGCTGTAGCAACTACAGGTTCACCTACACTAACCCTTAAGTCTATCCCATGATGAAATTTTCTCTCTCCTGTAATAGGGTGAATCCTTTCTCCAAAAGGACTTGTAATATGAATTTCTCCCAGTAAAGGATTTCCACTCGGAATTATACTAAACATCAGATTTTTCTTATCTTCAGGTATGTTTTTAATATTACTTAATGTTAAATTTTTCAGGTTTTTTAATTCAGCAGCTTTCATTTTTAGCTCTTCTTCATATTTTTTCCCATTCTCCAAGACTTCCTTATTCTTGGTTAAATACAATTGAAAAGTTTTATACTTCATAAATAAAAACCATATTACTCCTGCCATTCCGATAAATATTAAAAAAATTATCATATTAACTAATCTTTTTAATCTTTTCTTTCCCAGCGTGGACTTTTTCAAATAACTCTTTGTTCCTGTTTCACCAACCTGAATAATTATACCTTCTGTAAACTTTTTCTGTTTTTTTGCTTTATTCTTAGGTTCTTTCTTTTCTTTTTTTACTGTCTTCCCAAATACTTCATTCATCTTTTTTTCTTTTAATGTATTTAAGACTTCTAATTCAACTTTTCGTTTTTTTTCCATATTTTGGTTAACTTAAAAAAAGCTTTCTCCTTAATTTTATTTTTTAATTTAATATATTATACTACATTTCATTAATTTATCCAAATATATTATTAAAAAATAGGACTGTTTCAAATTTAAATTACTAAGATTTTGAAAAATAAATAGAAATATTTTTGATTTATTTTATTTTTATTTCTTATTTTGAAACAGCCTTATTTTTTAAATATTTTCTGATTAGTTCAGTTATTATAAAATTAGTTTTTCAGAGTCTTTCCATTAGTACCTGTACCTGTTTTTCAATATCAGGCAATACAAATTTGAAAATATCATTTTTCTCCGTAACAATTATATTAGGCAATACTAGTGAGCCAAAAATTTGCAGTGTCAATACATCTCCGATTGTATTATCTTTTTCTCCGGCAATTTCAAATATCGTTTTTTTTATTTTGGGTAATCCTATATTTTTTAAATATGCCGAAAACTGTTTTTGTTCATCAAATAAAAATTTACCTTCATATAATAGATATTTTATCGACTCCTTAAATTTTAATATCTGTTTTAAAAAATTTATAAGAAATTTTTCAAATCTAATTCGTGCATCTAATTCATAATTATCCAAAACATCAAATACAGTCCATAAATCTTTCGACATAACGGAAACAGCCTCTTTTATCAAATTCTCCTTTCCTGTAAAATGATAATTTACAAGGGCTTTATTTACCTTAGCTTTTTCCGCAACTCTTTTCATCGTCAGCTTTTGGCTGCCTTCCTCCTGAATCAGCTTAATCGTAGTTTGTAAGATTTTTTCGTAGGTCCCGTTCAATTTTTTATCGATTTTTCTCACCCCAATCTATTAAACCACTGTATTCAGATTGTAATCATTTAGTTGTATTTGATAATAATATTCTTTTATAACTTATTATACTTCTTATGTATTTTTTTGTCAATAAAATTAAAATTTTAATTTAAGATTTCCAGTCATTATGGCTCTTTTGACTTTTCAAATTCCTGATTTTCAAAATACAACGATTTTCTTGACTTTTTGGATTTTATTAGTTATACTTTTAATGGAAAAGATATAAATTTAGGAGGTAGAAAATGAATCAAAATATATTAATCAACAATCTGGTTAAAGTGAAAAACAAAGAATACGAACTTGCAAAAAATATTTTTCTTGTTCTCAGCGGAACAATTTTTATTGCCCTTATGTCGCAACTTACTATACCTTTACCATATGTTCCTATAACTGGACAAACTTTGGCAGTTATGCTTATCGGACTTGCTTATGGTAGAAAATTAGGTACTTCAACTTTATTATCCTATATCACGGCAGGATCTGTCGGATTACCCGTATTCGCTAATTTTAAAAGCGGATTACCTTTTTTATTCCCAAGTGGAGGATATGTTATAGGATTTTTATTTGCAGCGATGATTTGCGGATATTTTGCAGATAAAGGTTGGACAAAATCTTATGTAAAATTAATACCCGTATTAGTTCTCGCTCATTTTGTACTATACTTTTTCGGACTTATACAGCTTGCCATTTTTTTACCGGGAAAAGATATTTTAGCAATCGGTCTTATTCCATTTATTATCGGAGATATAATCAAAATGGTACTTATGACTTTATTACTTCCATTCGTTTGGAAATTTGTAAAAGAATAATAACAAACTTTAAGAATAAAAAATTTTTCTAAAATAAAAATAGAATATTAAAAAAATACATTTATTTATTCAATAAATTATATTGATTTAAAATAGTTATTCACTGAGAAAAAAATGATAAATTTGCCTATGGCTTAAATATTTTTTTCTAAACGTTTATTTTTTATTTTAAATAATATAATTTAGAAGATCTCATAAATGTATTTTTTATATTTTATTTTCTAATTTATAAAGTAATTTAATTATTATACTCCATAAATTTTCATCAATTCTTCAAGTTCCTTTTTTTCTTCTATTTCCCCTATTTTTCTCACAGAAAGGATAATAGATTTTTTCTTTTCATTAAGCTCTGTAACTACAGCTTCAACTTCATCCCCTACAGAAAATTTTTCAGAAATATCCTTCAAAAATTCTTCTGTCAATTCTCTCTTAGGTATCAGTCCGTTAAATCTGTCAGTTAATTTTACAAGTACGCCATTTTCGAGTATTTCCGTAATACAGACCTTCACTTTATTACCTATTTTATACTGTTCCGCTGCTTCTTTCCAAGGAGATATCACCAGTTGTTTTATACTTCCACCTATTTTCTTTTCATTTTTATCAATAGAAATTATCTTAAATTCTACTTCATCTCCCACATTATATTCTGCCTTATTATTTTTATCCCATGAAAATTCATTTCTATGGATAAATACTTCTATTCCTTCTTTTGTTTCAATAAATATACCATATTCCTGAACATTTATCACTTTACCTTTTATTATATCGTCAATACTGTAAAATTCTTCTATTTTATCCCATACATCATCAAGTAATGCTTTTGTACTTAATGATATTCTGTTTTTTTCATCATTGAAGTTTATAATTTTAAATTTGATTACATCTCCAACTTTATATTTGGATCCTAAATTTGAAATTCTTCTGTATCCTAAATCAGAAACATGCAATAATCCGTCAACATCTTTTTCAAGTTCTATCAATAATCCAAATTCAAAAATTTCAGAAATAGGTTTTTCAAGTATATCTCCAATCACATACTTTTCTTTTACAGCATTCCACGGATTTTCCGACAGCTGTTTAATACTTAATTTCAAGTTTTTCTTTTCATTATCAATGTCAATAATCTTAGCTTTAATTCTATCTCCCTGCTTATAATTTTTTAAAGCATCTCCTACATGGTTCCATGCCAACTCGGAAATATGGATAAAACCATTATTTCTATCAATGTCCACAATCAAACCAAAATCAAGTACTTCCCTAACATTTACATCAACAATATCTCCAACATTGTGATTTGCAGCAAACGAAATCCAAGGATCTTCTTCCAGTTGCTTTACACTTAATTTTATCTTTCTTTTCTCTTCATCTTTTTCAATTATTTTTGCTTTTATCTCGTCATTTATACCAAATTTTTCTATTAAATCATCTACCTGTTCCCATGATATTTCTGAAATATGTATAAACCCTGTTGTCGCTCCTAAATCCACAATTATACCGAAATCAAGTATTTCTTTTACTTTACCTGTTGCAGTATCTCCTATATTAACTGATTTAAAAAAATCTTCTTCTTCCTTTTTTACTAAATCAGACCTTGAAATTGTCAAATTATTTCTCGTTTTTTCTTTTATTATAAATTTAAATTTTTCTCCTATATGGTCATTATTTCTTTCAAAACCTGAGAGTGAAAATGGTAAAAAAGCATCATTTTTACCTACTTTAACTGAATACCCTCCTTTTATCTTTTTAGATACAACTCCTGTAACTATTTCTCCTTCAGCCAAAGTTGCAAATTCTTTAGCTTTATCAAGTAAAAATTTAGACACTATTACGTTTTCTTCATCGTTTCTCAATACTTTCACTTCGATAGTGTCTCCTATATTATAGTTCTCTACTTCTCTAATTAATATTCTTCCTTCCTGTTTTCCATTCAAATCCAGATATGCAAAATCATTATCTTTTCTCACAATAACGGCTTCTACAATGTCTCCTGACTTCTTTTCTTCAGGTAAATAATCATTCAACATTTCCTCAAACAAATCATTAAATTCACTCATTTTATATCTCCTTAGACAGTATGGTCTTTTACTTCACTTTATTATTATACCAAATAAAAGAAAAAAAATGAAGTATAATTCCTCAATAAAAGATCTACCCTTCATTTTTTAAACAATCTCCATTTAAATATCAAATAAAAAAAGTGGCGTCCCCGGTTGGACTCGAACCAACGACCCTTTGGTTAACAGCCAAATGCTCTAACCGACTGAGCTACGGAGACACACACATATATTTCCTTTTTAAGAAAAAGTTTGGCGACTACCGATTTTCCCTAGAAGGTATCTAAGTATCTTAGGCGTAAACAGACTTAACTGCCGGGTTCGAAATGTTACCGGGTGTATCCCTGTTGCTATCATCACCAAACTCTAATCATTATCTGAATAAGACAATGAGAAATAAATAGTAGTAGTAAGAAAGTATATATATATTTTTTTAAAAAGCTTACGTAATATTAGTACCGGTCAGCTAAATATGTTACCATACTTACACCTCCAGCCTATCACCACCTGTTCTCGATGGTTACTTAAAAGAACACTCATCTTAAAGTGGGCTTCTCACTTAGATGCTTTCAGCGATTATCCCTTCCAAACGTGACTACCCGGCCATGCTACTGGCGTAACAACCGGTACATCAGCGGTTTGTCCATCCCGGTCCTCTCGTACTAAGGACAGATCTCTTCAATATTCTTTCGCCTGCAGTGGATAGGGACCGAACTGTCTCACGACGTTCTGAACCCAGCTCGCG
>CALIJH010000097.1 GCA_938017765.1 uncultured Leptotrichia sp. | reverse complement strand
TATTTTGAGAAAGCCTTTAATTTTAAGTAAGAAAGGAAAGTTTAAATGATAAAAAAATTATTGGTATATATAAGAGAATACAAAAAGCCATCTATTTTATCTCCTATATTTATTGCATTGGAAGTATTGTTGGAAATACTGATACCATTTTTAATGGCTTCAATAATAGATGACGGACTTAATAAAGGAAATCTTCAGCATATATATTTTATAGGATTTATAACTTTAATAATGGCTATGTTTTCCCTTTCGGCAGGATTTGCAGCGGGAAGAAATGCGGCAAGAGCGTCGGCAGGATTTGCAAAAAACATAAGAAAAGCCGTATTTTACAAAATACAGAATTTCTCTTTTACAAACATAGATAAATTCTCAACCGCAGGACTTATAACAAGATTTACGACAGATATTGCAAATATACAAAATTCCTATCAGATGATACTGAGACTTCTGGTAAGAGCTCCGTTAATGCTTATATTCGCGACATTGATGACTGTCTATATAAGTCCCGAATTGTCAACAATATTCCTTGGAGCAATTTTAATACTGGGAATAGTAATGGCAGTGATTATATTCTTAGTTCATCCGATTTTTACGAGAGCTATGAAAAAATACGACAGAATAAATTCGGATCTCCAGGAAAATATAAATGGAGTAAGAGTTGTAAAAGCCTATGTAAGAGAAGATTATGAGATTAATAAATTTAAAAAATCTACAGATACATTGAAAAATACAATGTTAAAAGGAGAAAAAATCATAATATTTGTAGCACCCGCAATGCAGTTCTGCATGTATTCCTGTATTGTACTTCTTTCATGGCTTGGAGCTAAAATGATTGTAATCGGCAACCTTACTACAGGACAGCTGATGAGCTTATTTTCATACACGGCAAATATTCTTATGAGCCTTTTGATGTTTGCAATGGTTTTGGTAACGATAACTCTTTCGAGAGCGTCAGGAGAGCGGATAGTAGAAGTTCTGGATGAAGAGCCAAGTATAAAAAATCCCGAAAATCCTGTATATGAAGTAAAAGACGGTTCAATTTCTTTTGAAAATGTGAATTTTAGTTACAGCAATAATCCCGAAGTTTTAAATTTGGAAAATATCAATCTAAAAATCAATCAGGGAGAAACAATAGGAATTATAGGGGGAACCGGAAGTGCCAAGTCAGCTCTTGTTCAGCTTATTCCGAGATTGTATGATGTACTTGGAGGAGAAGTCAGGGTCGGCGGAGTAAATGTAAAAAACTATGATATAGAAACTCTCAGAAAAAATGTAGCTATGGTATTGCAGAAAAACATACTTTTTTCAGGAACAATAAAAGAAAATCTTATGTGGGGGAATAAAAATGCTACTGAAGAAGAAATGATACGTGCCTGTAAATTAGCTCAAGCAGATGAATTTATACAAAAATTTCCTGATAAATATGATACTTATATAGAGCAAGGAGGGTCAAATGTTTCAGGAGGACAAAAACAACGTCTATGTATAGCGAGAGCTTTACTTAAAGACCCTAAAATATTGATTTTGGATGATTCGACAAGTGCTGTGGATACAAAGACGGATAAACTTATAAGAGAAGCTTTTAAAAACGAAATACCTGATATTACAAAGATTATTATTGCCCAAAGGATTTCATCTATAAAAGACGCAGATAAAATAATCGTTCTTGATGACGGTAAAATAACGGGGATCGGTGTCCATGAAGAACTTATAATTTCAAACAGTATTTACAAGGAAGTCCATGCTTCTCAAGAAGAAGGAGGAAATAAAGATGAGTAAAACCGATAATAATAACAGAAACAGAGGAAAAGAATTGAAAGCTCTTATCCGTCTGCTCGGATATATGTTCAAATTATACAAATTTCAGTTTATAGCCGTCATAATACTCATATTATTAAGCTCATTAAGCATGGTTGTAGGTACTATGTATACAAAACAGCTGATTGACGGATATATCACCCCTAACATAGGAAATCCTAATATCGATTTTGCTCCTCTTCTAAAAATTATAGGAGCAATGACAGCTATATATTCAGCAGGAATTATATGTACATATTTATATGAAAAGTTTATGATAGTCGCAGCACAGGGAACATTAAAACAGCTTAGAGATGATGTGTTTTCGCATATGGAAAGACTTCCGATAAAATATTTTGATACTCATGCCCATGGAGATATAATGAGTGTTTATTCGAGTGATATAGATACACTTCGTAATATGATAACTGAAAGTCTGGCTCAAATAATATCATCAATAATAACAGTTATAAGTGTACTTATATCAATGTTTATACTGGATATACCTCTGACGATATTTACACTGATTATGGTAGTAATTATGCTGAGTACTACGAAAAGTATAACGGCAAAAAGCGGAGCAAACTTTAAAGAACAGCAGGAAAATATCGGAGTTGTGAACGGATATATCGAAGAAATGCTTGAAGGATTGAAAGTTGTCAAAGTGTTTTCCTATGAAGAAGAAGCCAAAAAGAAATTTGATATTTTAAATGAAAAATTATTTGAGAGTTCCAATAACGCCAATAAATACGGAAATATTTTAGGCCCGATTATAGGAAATCTTGGAAATATAAATTTTGTTCTTACAGCTTCAATAGGAGCTTTTATTGCCCTTTCAGGTATAGGAGGATTTACTTTAGGGGGACTTGCTTCATTTTTACAGTTTACAAGAACTCTAAATCAGCCCATATCTCAGACAGCCCAGCAGATTAACTCCGTTACGCTGGCAGCAGCAGGGGCATACAGAGTATTTAAAGTCCTTGATGAAAAACCTGAATTTGACGAAGGATACGTTAAACTTGTAGATGCTGAAATTGATAATAAAGGAAATATAGTAGAAGTTAACAGACACACAGGAATATGGGCATGGAAACATCCTCATGAAGATGGAAGTACAACATATGAAAGACTTCTTGGAGATGTTGTTTTTGAAGATGTTGATTTTGGATATAATGAAAATAAGATTATATTACATAATATAAATTTATATGCAAAACCTGGAGAAAAGATTGCCTTTGTAGGAGCTACAGGAGCAGGAAAAACAACTATTACAAATCTGATAAACAGATTTTATGATATACAGAACGGGAAAATAAGATATGACGGTATAAATATTCAGAAAATAAATAAATCCGACTTAAGAAAATCATTGGGAATAGTATTACAGGATACACATCTGTTTTCAGGTACAGTTGCCGATAATATCCGTTATGGAAAACTTGACGCCACTGATGAAGAAGTGCATGCAGCTGCAAAACTTGCTAATGCTCATCATTTTATCAAACATTTGCCTAACGGATACGACACTTATCTAAGTAATGGCGGAGCCAATCTTTCCCAAGGACAGAGACAGCTTCTTTCCATAGCAAGAGCTGCCATAGCTGACCCGCCTGTACTTATACTTGACGAAGCAACTTCGAGTATAGATACGAGAACGGAAAAAATAGTTCAGAAAGGTATGGATAAGCTAATGAAAGGCAGAACAGTATTTGTAATAGCTCATAGACTTTCCACTATTAGAAATTCAGACGTGATAATGGTTCTGGAACAGGGAAGAATAATCGAAAGGGGAAATCATGATGAGTTGCTGAAACAAAAAGGAACTTATTATCAGTTATATACAGGAGGATTTGAACTGGAATAAAGAGAAAAATAATTAGAGAGGCGTCAGCTACAACTGCAAAGCTGAAATCTCTTAAATTTGAACTGGAATAAAGAGAAAAATAATTAGAGAGGGATATATGAAAGATAGTCTAAAAAAGAGAATGTTAAAGTTTTTAAAATATATCTTTTTAGTTTTCCTTATCCCGTTTATCTTTGTTCAATTCCTGATTTTATCGGGATTTGAAAATCAATCGGATAAACAGGTCGACTATGTTATAATCTTAGGCGGAAGAGTATACGGAGATAAGCCATCCCGTTCTTTAAATGAAAGAATAAAAACTGCTACAAAATATTTAAAAAAACATAGAGATATAAAAGTAATAGCTTCGGGAGGTACAGGAAAAGGAGAAAATATTTCTGAAGCGGAAGCCATAAAAAGGGAACTGATTAGAAACGGAATTGATGAAAATAGAATTATAAAAGAAGATAAATCTACAAATACGGTAGAAAATTTAAAATTTAGTCAGGTAAAAATAAAGGAAAATGAAAGTAAAAATAAAGAAGAAAAAATTAAAATACTTATAGTTACAAACGATTATCATATATACAGAGCAAAAAAAATTGCAAATTTACTAAATTATGAGGCTTATGGACTGGGAGCTCCAACTCCCTTAATTTCATTACCGAAATCATACCTCAGAGAGTTTGCATCAATAATTAAATATTATTTTATAAAAAACAGTATAAAATAATAGGAAATATGTGGTATAATAATATAAATTGAAAAATATTTTATGAAAAAGAGGATGAAAATGAAAAAATTATTATTAGCAGCATTTTTAGTATTAGGAGTTCATTCTTTCAGCTGTGAATTTATGAAAAATCCTGATATTTTACTTGGAAGAGTAATTAATAAAATAAAACAGGAAAAGAAAACTGATGAGATCTTCTGTGATAGTGAAGAATTGAGAATGGCTTATTATATTATTGAAAATGGTGATTATAATCTGAACATCGGTATAAAGATAGGAATAGGCGAAAAAACTACGAATAACGATTTTAGAAATGATTTTTATAGAAAATTGACTGATTATTCCAAACTTCTACAATCAGTAGACAGAAAAAATCTCAATGGATTGCCTCTTCCTGACAAGGAAGTTTTAAGATTTTACGGTCAAATAGATGTCAATAAAAATTTCTTTTTTATTGGAAAATATGAATATGATAGAAAAACTAATAAATACAAAATGATTGTAAGTTCTCAAGGAAAACAGATTTTTGACCAAATGGGATTATTTACAGGAGTAAATGTAGAATACTCTGATGAAATTATATTTTAATTGTAAAAAATCATTGAAACTACACAATTATTGTGCTATACTGACATTAATTATATTAATATAAAAGGAGAAAAATAATGAGTTTTTTTAA
>CALIJH010000096.1 GCA_938017765.1 uncultured Leptotrichia sp. | reverse complement strand
AATGCTGTAATATATTCTGTCCAAAAGATGTTCTGAATTTTAATCTTCCAAATACTTTTAGTACTTCCCTAGGAAGTGTAGGTATTCCAACTTCAAGTATAGCCTGTTCTGCAGCATCAAGAACACTTTCCTCCACTTCTTCCTGTGCTTTTGCGACTACTTCCTCTATTTTTGTAGGGTGTATTCTTCCGTCAGAAATCAATTTTTCAAGGGCTATCCTTGCCACTTCCCTTCTGACACCGTCAAAGGATGATAGAACTACCGCTTCTGGAGTATCGTCTATTATCAAATCTACACCTGTTGCTGCTTCTATTGCTCTTATATTTCTTCCTTCCCGTCCAATTATTCTTCCTTTCATTTCTTCACTTGGAAGCTGTATAACGGAGATTGTCGAATCTACTACATAATCGGCAGAAGCCTTTCCTATTGCAGTTGAGATAATTCTTTTGGATATTCTGTCTTTTTCCCTGTCAAGACTATACTCAAAATCCCTTATAAGAAGAGCTTTATCATGGTCAAGTTCATTCTCAAGTCTTGTTAATATTATTTTTGAAGCGTCTTCTCTTGTTAATCCTGAAATTCTTTCAAGTTCTCTCGATTCTTTTTGAATAAGTTCATTTAATTCAATTTCTTTTCTTGAGATTTTTTCTCGCTGTCTCTCAACTTTTGTTTCTTTTTCTTCAAGTTTTTCCATTTTAGTTTCAAGAGTTTCTTCTTTTTTAGCAAGTCTTTCTTCTTTTGAAACTATTTCAGACTTCATTTTCTTTATTTCTTCATCTGCTATTTTTTTTTCATTTAGCAGTGTTTCTTTTACTTTTAGTGTTTCTTCTTTTTTAAATGATTCTATTTCTCTTTCAACTTCTTTTTTAGATGATTCCAATCTTCTTTTTGCATCAACTATCCTTAATTCTAACTCACTGAGTTCCCCATATTTTTTTTTGAAAACGGAGCTTCCAAAAAAATAGGCTATAGAAAAAGCTAAAAAAGAAAAAATGACAATCAATAATATTACTATTGATAACGGCATACTTCTCCTTTCTTATTTTTTTTCCGCTACATCTGAAATTTTCCATTGTCCATCTTCATTTGTCATTTTCCATTTTACTATATAATAATTGCTTTCCGAGCCGTAATTTATAACCATTACGCTGGTAGCCCTGTTTTTTGAAATAGCTTTTACCTCTGAAAATATAAATGTCAATTTTGAAAGGTCATATTTCTTAATATTATTTAAAATAATATTATTTTTAAATGTAGGTAAAAAAAATTCTTCTAATTTATCATATTTATTAAAATTTGCAGCTTCTTTTAATTCTACAACAGTATCTGTAATCTCTGTATTGATTTTATCAGTCTCAATACGAGTTAAATTAACAGTAGTGCAATTTATAAAAATCAACAAAATTGGTAGAAATAAATATTTTTTCATATTTTCCTCCAAAAATTTCGCTATTCTAATTCTATCATACTTTTTTTTGTTATTCAAGACTATAAAATAATTAAATTGTTTTTTTTGAGTTTGTTTTTCAATTTCTCCATCTATTATGTTGCCACATATACTGCCCCGGATACTCTCTTATTATTTCCTCAAATTTATAAAATATTTTCTGCATATTAAAATTTACCGTTTCTTTCAAATTTTCTTTTTTTTCTATTTCTATAATTTCCTTATTTATAATTTTTATTTTATTTCCTTCAAATAC
>CALIJH010000095.1 GCA_938017765.1 uncultured Leptotrichia sp. | reverse complement strand
ACACATACAATACTTGTAAATACAGAAGCAGACGAAAACGGTACACGTTCAGGAATAATAGGGACTATAGTAGAAGAGGGAAGCCACATTGTAGGAAAAGTAGAGGGAAGACAACGAAAGACAGGAACAGAAGAACTTGGACTTGAGAGTACGGGAAGAGCGACGAACCAATATTTTCAGGATAAGTACAAGGACAATGATATCCCGATAAAAGCAAAATCGGACGGAAAAGACTACAGCAATAGAGATTTTGGAGAACATGTTGGGGATGACAGAGGAGCGTGTATAGAAAACGGAAGAGTAAATATTGGCTGTAAAGGTCGAACACAGAAACCGCTATATATGAGAACACCTGAAGAGAAACTAAGAGATGATAGAGTTGTAAGTACAGTGCTGAACTTTATACCAAAAGTAGGGGCAGCAAAAATTATAACGGAAGCAGTAATAGGAGAAGATTTAATAACAAAAGAAAAAATATCATATCTGGATAGAGCTTCCTCTATATTACTGTTGTCAAGATTTCATCTTGGAGACCTAAATTTAAAGAAAGTTGAGGGAGTAAAAAGGAAGGAGCCGTATAGAGAAAAGCCTTCAACAAGGATAAGAAAGACGCCAGAAAAAGGTAGACCAAAAGACATAGTATTAGTAGAGGGAAAAGACGGAGTATTGGAAGCACCGAAGAACGGCGGAAGTAGTAAAAATGGAACAAGCGTTAAGAAAGTAGGAGATAAGAACTTATCAGTTACGAAAGAGCCGACAAAAGATGTTACGAATACAACGAAAGGAACTTCTGTAACTCAAAATCAGAATAATTTAACTGACAAAACATTCAGAACGTCTGATAAACTGTTAGAGAATAAAGGAACAAGTGATGAAAGAGTATCATATCGTCAATCAGAAAAAGACCTGACAAAGGTATTACAAGACGCATATGCAGATAATCCGAATGTAAGTATAGAAGTACAGTCATCTTATAAAACAAATGATACAACAGAATATGGAACAAAAGGTTCAGTAAGACCTGATAATGGAGTTAGAGTTACTGTTAGCAGTGAAAGTGGTCTACCTGAAAGTTTTGAAATAAAGAATTATTCGGTGAAAAATTATGACAGTATGACGAGTGTAATAGGGAAACAGGCGATACAGAGAGCAAGTGAGTTACCTAAAGAAACAGTACAGAGAGTAATAATAGATGCAAGAGGTCAAAGTTTAGGAAAAACGGTACAGGAACAAATGATGAAGAAACAGCAGGTAATAGATGACATAGTAAGAAAGTCAAACGGAATAATAAAGAAAGAAAATATATTATTCTGGGAATAAAATAAGGAGGAAAAGAGATGACAGAATTAACGACAAAAGAATTTAACGAAATATACAAAAAATATTTTAAAGAATATTTTGATAAACCGTTAAAAGAAGATGGGTTTAGAAAAAAAGGAACGATAAATTTCTATAGAATGAATAAATTAGGATTGATTGAATGTTTAAATTTTCAAAGACATTATGATAATATGACAGTAAATTATCTTATATCTCCAATATATTGTCCTATACTTAAAACAAGTATGGCATTAGGAGATAGAATAGGTTATTTAAGATATAGAGAAGATTATTGGTGGGAACTTAAAGATGAAGAACAGATAAAAGAAAGTATGGAAAATATATTGGGAGTAATAAGGAATGACTTATATAAATGGTTTCAAAAGTATGAAAATAAAGATGAGTATGTGGAGTTTTATCGTAATTATGGAAACTGGACTAAAATATATGAATATATAATAAAAGCAACCACATTTGCAAGGTTTAAAGAATATGACAATATATTGCCGTATACTGCTAAAGTGAAAGAAGAATATGATAATCTTACACAGGAAGAAAAAGAGAGACAACATTTTAAGGATACTTTAAATGAAGCTCTATTATTAGAAGAAAAATTAAAAGAGGGGAAAGAGAGTGTAGATGAATATATTATTGAAAGGGAAAAACAGTCTTTAATTGAATTGGGACTGGATAAAATGTTTAATAAGAAAAAAAAGTAAAGAAATAGAACAAAAACCCCGCATTTTCGAGTAACTGCTTAGCGAGAAATTGAGGAAGCTTGTAGTTGAGAAGTAGAAAGATATTTCGAGCTTAGCAAACGAGAAGCGGGGCAGGGGGGGTAGTAGGGGGAACCGTCCCCCTACTGTGTTTTAGAGGGAAGCAACCTTACAGTAGGAAAAGCTACTAACACAGGAGCAATAGTAGGAACTATAGGAAATAACTCTTCTCTCAAAATAAAAGAATATGTAGGAAAAGACCTGTATAATACAGACACCCTCAAAACTACAGGAGGCTCAATAGGTTTACAGACAGGTAAAAATCCTGTAACAGGAGCAGGCTTTAATCAGGACAAGCACGATAAAGAGGGAATAACAAGAAATACTGTAATTGGGAATGTGGAAATAGAAACATCAAAAGGAAGCCCAATAAATACTGACTTAAGCAAAGCCAATGAAACAACAAGAGACGACCACAGCAGTACAAATATCTATG
>CALIJH010000094.1 GCA_938017765.1 uncultured Leptotrichia sp. | reverse complement strand
TATATAATATTTATATTAGTAAAATTATTTTTGACTTATGAAACACCCTCTTTTTTATTGGAACTTGAAAGAAATAAATAAAAAATGGATAAATTTAATTTCTTATTGATAAAAATTGACTTCTATAAAAAAAGGGGTTAATCCCTTTAATCTTTCCCGAAACCCGCCCTCGATATTATTAAATCAGTACGTGGTAGTAACATTGCCCGATAACTGTACCCATGTAACAATACTGAGGATAACTATAAAAAGTTTGTAACTCCTCCGATTACTGAATAGGGTGGCAGCCTAATTTCCAAAAAAAGGAAAAATTTGTACTCACTTTTAATAAAATCTACACCTATAAAATTTATTCCAAAATTTATTCAACTAAGTCAGTAAGCCAGTTTGCCTGCTGTAATTCCGTGTCAATTTCTCTAATTTTTTTCGAAAGCTCATCCAAGTCTTTTTGTAATGTCGGAACATCTACCGTACTCAAAATCTTAATTTCCTTATTTGAGTATAGTTCCACTTTTTGACTGGCATATTGCAGGAATGTTCTCATAATATTGGCTTTTAGAGTCAAAGTATCCCTTTCGGCAATCATATCCGTCAAAGTTACTCCATTTGAAAGAGTTATGGAATTTGTTTTGTTTATCTGCTTTATCAATAAAGTAAGCTGCTCTATAAAATTGTCAAGTTCAGTCATTAATGACTTTGGATCTTCGGTAGGAGTATCATTTTCCTGAACTTTTGCATTATTATTAAGTCTTATACGTAACTGTTCTATTCTTTTTTGTAAATCGGCTCTTAAAATCAAGGCTTCTGCAAGTTTCATATTTAACCTCCGTTTTATTTAAATTATATATTTTTCATCATTATTATATCTGATAGATTTTTTTATGTCAATACGATTGACAAAAAAGAAAAAACAGTATAAAATAGTATCATAAAACAATTTAAACTTCAGGGCAGGGTGAAATTCCCGACCGGCGGTACAGTCCGCGAGCTTTTACGAGCATGAATCGGTGCAATTCCGATACCGATAGTATAGTCTAGATGGAAGAAGTTGAAATATAAGTAGTAATTGCTATAATAAAATTTAAGATAGTCAAGTATTGAGATACTTAATATATCGATGTATATATGTGCAAATTTAATATATATAAGTTAATGTATATTCTTAATATGTGTAAATACAGAGTTATATATTTGTTATTAAATCTTATTATATATAAAATCAATTTAAATATTGATTGTATTTATAAAATATTCATATATTTTATGTAATAAGATTTAATGTATAAAACAGATAACAATTATAGCAATGTCAGCTTTAATATCAAAATTTCCCCGGAGTTTTAATTATCCGGTTTTTTTAATTGCAGGAAAATTGTTTTAACTTTATAACTTTAGGAATAACTTTAGGAGGAAAAATGAAAAAATTTGAAGGAAAGTTCAATGGAAAAGATTTAAAAATAGGTATTGTAGCGGGAAGATTTAATGAATTTATCACATCAAAATTAGTCGGAGGAGCGGTTGATGTATTGACAAGGAATGATGTTTCGGAAGAAAATATTGAAATTGCGTGGGTTCCCGGAGCATTTGAAATACCGCTTATAGCCAAAAAGATGATAAATACAGGAAAATATGACGGAATAATAACGCTTGGAGCGGTAATACAAGGTTCTACACCACATTTTGACTATGTTTGTGCGGAAGTATCCAAAGGAGTGGCACAATTATCATTGCAATATGACATTCCTGTCATATTCGGTGTGCTGACAACCAACAATATAGAGGAAGCGATAGAAAGAGCCGGAACAAAAGCAGGAAATAAAGGTTCTGAAGCCGCATTTGCAGTTATAGAAATGATAAATCTCGTAAAAGAAATCGGGTAACGATATGAACGAAAAAACTCAAGTTGAAAAAGATAAGGAATATATGAAATTTGCTATAAAACTTGCCAAACAGGGGGAGGGAAAAGTAAACCCCAATCCTATAGTAGGAGCTGTTGTAGTAAAAGATGATGTGATTGTCGGAAAAGGGTATCATAAAGTATTCGGGAAAGCCCATGCAGAAGTCTATGCTCTCGAAGAGGCAGGAAAACTTGCAAGGAATGCGACTATTTATGTAACTCTTGAACCATGCTCTCATTTTGGAAAGACGCCTCCATGTGCTGAAAAAATTATAAAAATGGGGATAAAAAGATGTGTAATAGGCTCAAACGACCCCAATCCCAAAGTGGCAGGAAAAGGGATTGAGATGCTTAGAGCCGCAGGAATAGAAGTAACTCGGAATGTTTTAAAAGAAGAGTGTGATGAGCTGAATCAGGTGTTTTTTAAATATATAAAATCAGAAATTCCTTATTTATTTTTAAAATGCGGAATTACAATGGATGGAAAAATCGCTCTTTCAAACGGTGTTTCCAAATGGATAACGAATGAAAAGGCAAGGGAAAAGGTCCAGTATTACAGAAACAGATTTATGGGGATAATGGTAGGAATAAATACGGTTTTATATGATAATCCAAGCCTAACTGCAAGAATTGAAAACGGAGTGAACCCTTTCAGAATAATAGTCGACCCGAATTTAAAAATAACGGAAGAATATAATGTCATAAAAAATAATGAAGATGAAAAAACGGTAATTATTACTTCGGTTATTAATAAAAATAATAAAAAAATAAAAAAAATGGAAAAAAATAAAAAAATAAAGTTTATTTTTTTAGAGGGAAAATGTTTTTCTATGAATGATATGTTGAGAGAAATAGGAAAACAGGGAATTGATTCTGTTTTACTTGAGGGGGGAGAGGCTCTCATTTCGAGGGCTTTTTCGGAAAAAGTAATTGACGGAGGGGAAATATTTATTTCAAATAAAATATTTGGAGATAATAATGCAAAATCTTTTATTTCAGGATTTGCGGCTGAAAATACGGATGAAGCGCTAACTTTGGATAATATAAAATATAATATTTATGATAATAATATCGGAGTTGAGTTTTATCTTAAGAGATATGATGAGAGATGAAATTTAGTAATAAAATATATTTGTTCATTTACTAAAACTTTTTTTAATAAAAAAATACTTATTTTATATTTTAAGTGAAGTAGGTCTACAAATATAGTATCTATAAATATAATAAAAGTTAAAGTGAAATAAAAAAATAGGAGAAAAATATGTTTACAGGATTAGTGGAAGAAACGGGCAAAATTATGAATATTTTGAAAAAATCTTCGGGAATGGAAATTACAATAAAGGCAAATAAAATAATTGAAAAAGTTCAGATTGGGGACAGTATAGCGGTAAATGGAGTCTGTCTGACAGTTACTTCTTTTAAAAATGATACTTTCACTGCCGATGTGATGTATGAAACCATTGAAAGAAGCGGATTGAAAAGAATAAAAACGGGAGAAAGAGTAAACCTTGAAAAATCTGTAACATTACTGACATTTCTTGGAGGACATCTGATTATGGGAGATGTGGACTGCGAGGCGGAAATACTGTCCGTCAATCCTAAAGGGATAGCAAAAGTATATGTATTCGGATTTAAAGAAAAGGACAGAAAAAATATGAAATATATCGTCGAAAAAGGAAGAATAACTATAGACGGAGCAAGCCTGACGGTAATTGACACGAATGATGAAAATGAAACATTTTCCGTGTCGCTCATTCCCCATACAATAGAAAATATTATTTTAGGAAAGAAAAAAGTTGGAGATTTTGTAAATATTGAAACGGATTTGTTCGGAAAATATGTAGAGAAAATATTGAAATTTTCCAATAATGAAAATTCTGATTTGAAAAATTCCGAAAATAAGGAAAATAGGAAATCAAATATAACTACTGAATTTTTAGCAGAAAACGGATTTTAGAAAAATTTTAAACTTAGAGATTTTTGAGGTGAAAAAAATGGATATTAAATTTAATACAGTGGAAGAAGCATTGAAAGATATAAAAAAGGGCATCCCTATAGTTATAGTAGATGATGAGGACAGGGAAAATGAGGGAGACCTTTATATTCCTGCTCAAATGGCGACGTATGATAGTATAAATTTTATGATAAATAAAGCAAGAGGGCTGATGTGTGTACCGATGTCTAAAAAAAGAGCCGATGAGCTGAAACTGAATATGATGACGGAAAATAATACGGATAATCACGGAACAGCTTTTACAGTGTCTGTAGATTCATATGAAGGAACAACTACAGGTATATCTACAGGAGACAGGCTGAAAACGATACTAGATTTGGGAAATTTGGATAAAAAGGCTGAAGATTTCAGCCGACCGGGGCATATGTTTCCATTAATTGCCAAAGAAAAAGGGGTCCTTGAAAGAAAGGGACATACTGAAGCTGCTGTAGATCTGTCAAAAATAGCAGGCTTTACAGAAGTCGGAGTAATAATGGAAATATTGAAAGAAGACGGAACAATGGCGAGAAGAGATGATCTGTTTGAATTTTGTCAAAAATATAATTTAAAAATAATAACAATAGATGATTTGATAATGTACAGAAAAAATAATGAAAAACTCGTAAAAAATGAAGCTGAAGTGGATATCATAACAAAATTCGGTAAATTTACTTTTATAGGATATAGTGATAAAATCGAAAATAAGGAATATATCGCTATTATTAAAGGAAATATCAGAAATAAGGAGAATGTGAGTGTAAGACTTCATTCGGAATGTCTGACGGGAGATGTATTCGGGTCTAAACGTTGTGACTGTCAGGAGCAACTTCACAGATCTTTAAATGAAATAGAAAAAAAGGGGGAAGGACTTGTAGTATATTTAAGACAGGAGGGCAGAGGAATAGGTATACTTAATAAACTGAAAGCCTATAAACTCCAAGATAAGGGATATGATACTGTGGAAGCCAATCATCAGCTGGGATTTCAGGATGATTTAAGGGATTACGCAGTGGCAGCTCAGATAATAAAAGATTTGGAGATAAAAACCATATCCCTTAAAACGAATAATCCTTTGAAAATCGAAGGGCTTAAAAAATATGGGATAAATGTTGTTTCGAGGGAAGAAATAGAGATAAAATCCAATGAATTTGACAGAAAATATCTGAAAACAAAAAAAGAAAAAATGGGACATCTTTTAGGACAGGAGCTATAGTAAAATAAAAGAAAAATAGGAGCAATTATATTATATCTTGACAAAAATTAAAGAATAAATTATACTTTAGTCATAAAAAATAATGAGAAAGATAACTATAAATTCAGAGCTGCCTAAAAGGCGGCTTTTTTAGGAAAAAGAGGCAAAATAAAAATAAAAAAGTTAAGGAGCAGCACTTATGGGATATATAAAAATTTTAGATGAAAGTGTGTCCAATATAATTGCAGCGGGAGAAGTCGTCGAAAATCCCGCATCAATGATTAAGGAAATGATTGAAAATTCCCTTGACGCTAAAGCGACTATTATAAAAATAGAAGTTTTTAAAGGGGGAATGGATGTAAAAATAAGCGATAACGGTGTAGGAATGGATAAGGACGATACACTGCTTTCCATTGAAAGACACGCTACTTCAAAAATTGCTACAAAAGATGACGTGTTCAATCTCAATACTTACGGTTTCAGAGGAGAAGCTCTTGCTTCTATTGCGGCGGTTTCAAAACTTACAATAACTACTCGTTCCAAAAGCAGCTCTACAGGTTATAAAATAGGCAGTTATGGCGGAGTTGTAAGAAAATTTGAGGAAGTTTCAAGAAATGTAGGAACCGAAATTGAAGTGAGAGATTTATTTTACAATACTCCTGCAAGAAAAAAATTTCTGAGAAAAGAAAGTACGGAATACAATAAAATAAGGGACATTGTTTTAAAGGAAGCACTGGTAAATAATGATACTGCTTTTACGCTGGAATTTGACGGGAAACAAAGTATAAGTACAAGCGGTAAAGGAACTGAAAATACTATTTTAGAGCTTTTTGGAAAATCAGTTTTGAGAAATTTGAAAAAATTTGAATATGGATATTTAGGAAATGTTGAAATTTTAAGAAGCAGTAAAGATTATATATTTACTTATGTAAATAAGAGATATGTAAAATCTAATACGATAGAAAGAGCAGTAATAGACGGGTACTATACTAAACTGATGAAAGGTAAATATCCTTTTGCTATTATATTTTTTGATATTGACCCTAAAGAAATTGATGTGAATGTTCATCCGTCCAAGAAAATAGTAAAATTTTCGGATGACAGAGTAATTTACAGACAAATAAAAGATGCAATAGATGAGCATTTTTATCATAGTGATAGGGAAGGCTGGCAACCTAACATAGATTTATTGAAAAAAAGTATTAATATAGAAAATAAAGATGAAAAAATTTCCGACCTTTTTTCTGATGAAATTATAAAAGGCGATAATCAGAAATTTTTCAGTTTTGAAACTCATGACGGAGATTTTTCCGACAAAAGTAAAAATACAGATGTTCCTGACAGCTCATCAGAAAGTTTTATTTTATCTCATAATTCCGATGATAATATAATTAATAAAATAAATAAAGATGAAATAAACAAAGAAATAAACGAAAAAGAAATAAACTTTATAAATTATGAAAATCAGGAAAAAAATGAAAATGAACTGGAAATAAAAGAAGAAAATATTTCTGAAAATGTATATAACAGAAATGAACAAAAAGATGAGCATAATATTGAAAATACTTATCCCAAAGAAAATTACGGCTATAAAGTAGGAACGTTTGAAAAACACGAAGGAACACAGATTGAATATGATGTATTGGGTCAAATTTTTGACACATATATCCTTGTAAGAGAAGATAGTGAACTGGAAATTTATGACCAGCATATTATCCATGAAAGAATACTGTATGAAGAATTAAAAGACAAATTTTATAATAAAAAACTTGAATCTCAACAGCTTTTGTTGCCTCAGAAAATGGAAGTAAATCAGGTTGAAAAAAATATTATTTTTGATAATATTGAAATATTCAATGAATTCGGTTTTGATATAGATGAGTTTTCTGCTAATGAAATAGTATTTAGGGCGGTTCCTGCATTTGATTTCAGGGATAGCGTGCAAAATGTGTTTATGAAATTACTTTTGGATTTGAGAAATAATAATGAAATAAAAGATTTGAGGGAAAATATAATAATCTCAATGTCATGCAAGGGTGCAGTAAAAGCAGGTCAAAAACTGAATATGAATGAAATGCGGAATATGGTGAGAAGGCTTCATGAAGTTGGGAAATATACTTGTCCTCATGGACGACCGATTATAGTAAAATTGACAAAAGATGATTTGGATAAGATGTTCGGAAGAAAGAAATAGAGATTATTTTCAAAAGTTGAATAACTTTTATAATATTTAAATACAATGCAATATTGAGATAAGAAAATAAAGAATGTGCATATATAATGCATATCAGGATAAAAAAATGTATGTTAGAAAAAAAGAGAGATTAAAGGGAGTAAATTTCAAAAAGATAGATAACATTAAGGAAAAATAGAGGCGATAAAAGAGAAATTTGAAAAAGATAATTGACAATAAAGGAAAAATATGATAAAGATTAGTATAATATGTATTGGTAAAGTAAAAGATGATTATATAAAAGACGGAATTTCAGAATTTTCCAAAAGATTATCAAAGTACGCTAATGTTAGCATAATTGAATTAAATGAGGAAGATGATAATAAAGGAATTCAAAATGCCGTAAAAAAAGAAACGGAAAGAATAGTCAATACACTTGGCAGAAGAAATCAATCTTATAACATATTGCTTGATTTAAAGGGGAAAGCTGAAACATCTGAGGAAATGGCAAAAAAAATTGAAAAATTATCCTTGACATACAGTGAAATTAGTTTTATAATAGGCGGCTCAAACGGAGTTGATGACAATTTAAGAAAGATAGTGGATTACAGGTTGAAATTTTCTTCGTTTACGTTTCCTCATCAGTTAATGAGGCTTATATTGATTGAGCAGATTTATAGGTGGATTTCTATAAGCAAAAATATAAAATATCATAAATAAATGGAGGGAGAATTTATTATGTACTCTGTTGGTGAAGAATTTGAAAAAATGATTGATGACGACATGGAGTATTTCACATGCTTGGCAAATATTACGATTAAAGAAAAAGAATACCTGGTTTGTGAAAATGAAGCGGGAGTAAAGAGAGTTTTCTGGTATGATACCAATGAAGAAGATTTGGTTGTTCTTGATGAGGATGAAGAAGATGAAATACTGGAAATCTGGGAAGAAGATTACTACGGTACTGATAAGGATTATATGTACTGGAATGAAGATTTTGGGGAATATGACAAAGTTGGAAAAGAAGATGAGGAATTTTCAGGGTTGGACAATGTAGATATGGATGAAATTGATGATATGGAAGAAATAAATGATTACAACGAAGACGAAGAAGATATCGATGAGTTTTTGGATAATTTTCTTGAATAGAAAGTTAAAAATATGAAGATTAAGATAAAAAGTACGGATATTCACGGTCAATATTACGAAAAAGATTTTGAATTGAAAAACAAATCTGACTATGGGAATAAGAAAGAATATCATTATGAAGATGAATACGGAAAATGTAAAATTTTTAAATTTAATGATACTATAGAAATTTATCGTTATGGCCAGATAAATTCAAAACAGATATTTAAGACAGGTGAAAAAACCTCTTTTACTTATTTTACGAAAGAGTTTAAAGGTAAGTATGAAATATTTACTAATATCATAGTTATGGAAGATGAAAAAATTTATTTGGAATATGATATAATCAATGGAAATGAAATACTGAATAAAATAAAACTTGAAGTAACGGAATTAATCTGAAACATAAAAAAATGTAATCAAAGAAAGGAAAAATAATGAGTAATCAGTCAAATGAAAGTAACATTATAAGTGAAAAACTTAAAAAAGTTGAAGAATTAAAAGAAGCAGGAATAGAGCCTTACGGAAGAAATTATGAAAAAATAAATAATATTGAAGAGATAAGTCAATATGATGAAACGAGTGATAAAGTATTTAAAACTGCGGGAAGAATAGTCGCGTACAGAAGAATGGGAAAAAACGGTTTCGGACATATTCAGGATTTTACAGGAAAATTTCAGTATTATGTAAAGAAAGATGAAGTAGGAGAAGAACAATATGAAATCTATAAAAAATTAGGTTTAGGAGATTTTATCGGAATAGAAGGAACGCTCTTTAGAACACAGACGGGAGAGCTGACATTGAGAGCAAAATCTTTTGAAGTACTGTCTAAAAATATAAGACCTCTGCCAGAAAAATTTCACGGACTGACAAATGTAGAAACAAGATACAGACAGAGATATGTCGACCTTGTTATGAACAGGGAAGTTATGGAAACTATGAAAAAAAGATTTCAGATTGTGAGATTTTTCAGAAAATATCTTGAAGAGAAAGGATTTATCGAAGTTGAAACTCCTATGATGCATCCAATAGCAGGGGGAGCTACTGCGAGACCTTTTACTACTCATCATAATGCTTTGGATATGGAGCTGTTTCTTAGGGTTGCTCCTGAGCTTTATTTAAAAAGACTTCTTGTTGGAGGATTTGAAAAAGTATTTGAAATTAACAGAAGTTTCAGAAATGAGGGAATTTCCATAAAACATAACCCTGAATTTACAATGATGGAACTGTATCAGGCTTACGCCGATTATGTGGATATGATGAATATTACCGAAGACCTTATTTCAAAACTGACTTTTGAACTTCACGGAACTTATGAAATAGAATATGAGTGTAAAAAAATAAATATGAAAAGTCCTTGGAGAAGGGTAAAAATGAAAGACATAGTAAAAGAAGTTACAGGATTTGACTTTGATACTGTTATAAGTGATGAGGATGCCGTTGCCAAAGCAAAAGAAATAGGAATACCTTTGGAAAAAGACAAAACATATACTAAATATGGTATATTAAATCTTATTTTTGAGGAAAAAGTAGAAGAAACTCTCATAAATCCCACTTTTATTATTGAATATCCAAAAGAAATCTCTCCTCTTTCAAAAAATAAAAAGGGAGAAACGGACTGGGTGGACAGGTTTGAATTATTTATATCAGGAAGGGAATTTGCAAATGCCTATTCTGAATTGAATGATCCGAGAGACCAAAAAGAAAGATTTGAAGAACAGGTAAAAATGAAAGAAGCAGGAGACGACGAAGCTCAAAATATGGATTTGGACTATATAAGGGCATTAGAATATGGAATGCCTCCGGCGGGAGGATTGGGAATAGGAATAGACAGGCTTGTAATGCTGATGACAAATTCTGCTTCCATAAGAGATGTTATATTATTCCCTACTTTAAGAAAAGAAGATATAGAGCTGTAAATAAAGAGAATTTTTTGATAAAGATGAGAAATCTCGAAAAATTTATAGATAAA
>CALIJH010000093.1 GCA_938017765.1 uncultured Leptotrichia sp. | reverse complement strand
TCTATTCCCGAAGCCGTTTTTGTTACTTTTGTCCCTATACTTGCAGGGTCGGGTACTATTTCGGAAAATATGTTGAAATTAAAAAACAGCAGCATTACAAAAGCTAATGCTTTTTTCAATAATTTATCTTTAAAATAATTTCTCAATTTTTTTTCTGTAAATTTTATCCCCATAAAACTTCTCCTTAAAGATTTACTTTTCTGTGTTTCTTAAAATTATACCTTGATTTTTAGAACTTTTCAAGAATAATTTTCAAATGTCTTTTTCATAGTTATAATATATCCTATTTTATAAAGTTAATCCAATTTAAAGTTATCTCCCAAATAGACTTTTCTTGCTGTTTCATTATTGGCTATTTCTTCGCCTGTTCCCGATATAAGTATCGTTCCTTCCGCCATAATATAGGCTCTTTCAGTAATTCTCAATGTTTCCCTTACATTATGGTCGGTTATGAGTATTCCAAGCCCTTTTTTCTGCAATTGTATAATGATATTTTGTATATCTTCCACTGCAATAGGGTCAACCCCTGCAAAAGGTTCGTCAAGAAGTATAAAATCAGGATTTGTGGAAATCGTCCTTGCTATCTCCACACGCCGTCTTTCTCCTCCAGAAAGGGCATATCCTAAACTTTTTGCCACATGAGACAGTTTGAACTCTTCTATCAGGCTGTTCATTTTAGCTATTCTTTCTTTTTTAGGAATTCCTCTCATTTCAAGCACTGAAACGATATTTTCTTCGACAGTCAGATTTCTAAAAACGGAAGCTTCCTGCGGAAGATAGCCGAGTCCAAGTCTTGCCCTTTTGTACATAGGAAAATTTGTAATATCTTCACCATTATATGAAACTCTGCCGTTATTAGGTTTTATAATTCCCGTTATCATATAAAAAGTGGTCGTCTTTCCCGCACCATTAGGTCCCAAAAGTCCTACTACTTCGCCTTTTTCCATACTTAGACTGACATTTTTTACTACTTCCCTATTTTTATATATTTTTTTCAAATTATTCGCTTCTATGCTGATTTTTCTACCCATTATATCTCCCATTTCCACATTTTCATATCTAAAATTGTTTTTTATATTCAGTATTTTGATATTTCAGTATTGCTGTAAGCCCTTTTCCGTCAGAACCCGCCTTTGACCATGTTACTGGCACATCAATAGTGCCTTTAGCTACATTAACTTTGACCGTATTCGGCAAATTCGCCCCTGTTTCAGACACATAAATATTTTTTGCTGCTCTTTCAAGCATTTCATTCACTGTTTCCACAGGAATATTTATATTAAAGACTTTTTCCCTTTCTTCGGAACCTGCCCTTAATACAGCTTTCAAAGTTACACTTCTCCCATTTCCGCCTAAAAACTCCTTATTAACCTTTCCCGTAACAGGCAAAAAGCTCGAATTTGACGAAATCCATTTAATATTTACATTAGTTCCGTTAGAAGCGGTCGTTGCCCTCAAAAGGTCTATTTTCCCTTTAGTGTTTACGTCATTCTGGGATACTGACAGTTTCTTTGTTATTTCTTCCACTGCTGCAACATCTGCGGCATTCGTCTTATTTGTAGCGATTGCACTGTTCTGAACATGATATTCCATTTTAATATTTCCGTCATTTTCAAGTATTTTTTTATTGATGTCATACACAGCTTTTTTTGAAGATATTTTTGTTTTTCCCTGATAAGAAACTACATTTCCGAGCAGAGTTACCATTTTATCTTTCATATTTACCGTTGCTTTATCCGCACTTGTATTCAGATTTACAAGTTGCGGTAATTTACTTACTATTTTTATGTTATTTTGGGCATTCCCTATTTCACTGTTCAAATCAAGATATAGAAAATTTGACGTCATCTGTGTTTCGTTTCTGAAATCAAGTATTACCTGATCTCTTGCCAGCACAAGATTTTTTGAAGTATCTATTTCATTATATTGAGAGTCGAGGTTCAGCTGTTTGTACACCATATGAACGTTTTCCTTGATTTCACTTCTTGTAATACTCATATCATTGTTACTGTGAGAAATAAAGTATACTTTTGCCGTATTCCCCTTAAAATGAACGGCTTCCGAATCTACAAGCTTTGTCGGATTATTCACAAAATCCTTTACGTTCCCTCTTATTTTCCCGTTAATATTTCCGTCAAATCTAAATTCTTTTTTTTCAAAACTTCCCTGTCCTGTCTTTGAGTTTATTATATCTCCCTGAACACTCGTCATCACCATATTATTGGCAAATATATCTTTCGCTATCGTATTCATTGTTCCGTTTGAGCCTCTGACTGTAAAGTTCTGTTTTGTTACCGCGAAATTAGCCGTAAATGTCGTATCTCCCGTTTTAAACTGGTAAACAAGTCCGTTTCCGTTCATTTTATAGTCATCATAATTCATAGTATAATGCTGAGTTGTAGTCAAAACTTCATTTGCAAGGTCATATACCCCGCTCTGAAATGTTCCTGTAGAATTTCTCGGAAAATAAGTAAATTTACCGTTTCCGTCAGCATTGGCTATCTGTTTCAGTTCATCATAAAATACATGATTTGCCTTTACGTTCAAATCTTTGTTTTTATAATCCACATTTCCCGTAGCATCTACCTGTTTTTTTTCAATAAAATAAACGCCTTTATTTGCAGCAATATCACTTTTTTCATCTTTATATTTTACATTTCCTTCGGCTTCAGCCCTTTTATCTACGTCGTTATATACAACTTTGTCAGACTTTAGTTCTCTCGTTTCTTTTTTATATATTACATTTCCTGTACCTGTTATTTCCTGAAAACTCACGGTAGTTTGAACCTTATCCGCTTCCAGTTCGGTTTTATCCTCATTATTTACAACTTTTGTTCTCGTATTGGAAATAATAAGGTCTCCCTCTTTTTTATAATCCACATTCTCTGTGAATATATTCCATTTATTGTCCTTTGTTCTTCCTACTACATTATTTTTCAAAGTAATATCCGACGTCGCTGTATTTACTTCGGCGTCTTTTGCGGATATAAGCATATTTTTTTTAAGTAAATCTATTATAACTCCTTTAAATCTTATAATTCCGCCACTCTGAGCTCCTCCAATCTGCTCATCTGCATATATGACAGCATCATCTTTTAATTTATATACAACGTTTTTTGCTTTCATTTCCTGTTTCATTTTTTCGACAGGAGTATTATCTATTTTTTTAAAAAATACTGCATATAAGAAATATAATAAGATAATCAGCAAGCCCCCGTAGGCTATTTTCTTCCACATTATTTTTTCTCCTCTAATTTTGCTTTTATTTCAGATAAAAATTTTAATGCTTCCATAGGTGTGATATTGTTTATATCTTTATTTTCAATACTGTATATAATTTCATCTGCAATCTCGTCCCGTTTATCTTCTATATAAAAATTAGAATTTGATTTTTCATAATCTTCTTCTATTTCAGAAATCTGACCGAAAAGAGAAAGCTGCTGAACGTCAATTGCTTTTTCCATTTGTTCTTTTCTCTGCTCAAGTTTGTGAAGTATCTTTTTACTTTCGAGAAGTATCTCTTTAGGAATTCCCGCAAGCCTTGCTACTTCTATACCGTAAGATTTATCGGCTCCCCCTTTGACAATGTTTCTCAAAAACATTACTTTTCCTGATTTTTCTTCGACTTCTATACGGTAATTTACAATATTTTCATATCTGTTTTCCAAATCCGTAAGCTCGTGATAATGGGTTGCAAATATTGTCTTTGCTCTTATTTTTTCATGTATATATTCTGAAATGGCAGTAGCTATCGAAACACCGTCAAACGTTGACGTTCCTCTTCCGACTTCATCCAGAATAATAAGGCTTTTTTCTGTAGCATTATTTATAATATTTGATACTTCGCTCATTTCAACCATAAATGTACTCTGACCTGTAAGAATATCGTCAGAAGCCCCTATTCTTGTAAGATATTTATCCACAATCGACAGTCTGGCTCCCGACGCAGGAACATATGAACCTACCTGTGCCATTATTGATATTAGTGCGACCTGCTTCATATAAGTGGATTTACCCGACATATTAGGTCCTGTAAGTACTGTAAATCTTTCTTTTTCAGTCAGCAGTGTATCATTTGATACAAAATCGGATCTGCCTATGAGCTTTTCCACGACAGGATGTCTGCCGTCCTTTATATTAATGGAAAAATCATCTGTAATTTCAGGTCTTATATAGTCATTTTCTATTGCTACCGTTGAAAATGATACAATCACATCAAGATAAGCCAGTTTTTCTGCAAGTTTTGTAAAATCTGCCTTATGCTCTTTTATTTTCCCGCTCACTTCTTTGAATAAATAATACTCTAAATCTTCTATTTTTGCCTTAGAATTTATAATAGTATCTTCATATTTTTTCAGTTCGGGAGTAATAAACCTTTCTGCATTGCTCAAAGTCTGTTTTCTAATATATGTATCAGGAACCATATGAAGATTTGCTTTCGTAATTTCTATGAAATAACCGAAAACTTTGTTATATTTGATTTTCATAGTTTTTATCCCGGTAGCTTCTCTTTCCTTTTTTTCGATTTCTAAAAGAAAATCTTTTCCGGAATTCATTATACTGTGTATCTCATCAAGTTCAGCATTGTATCCTTTCTTGATTATGCCTCCCTCTCTGACTGTAAACGGTGCATTCTCATCTATACTTTCTTCAAGCAAATTGTAAATATCCGTCAGCACATCAGTGTTTATTTCATCCGAAAAATGAGTATTTCTCAATATATTCATTATTTCTATTGAAGCTTTTACAGTATTTTTCAAAGCGATTAAATCTTTCCCGTTTTCATTTCCGAATATTATTTTTCCCATAAGCCTTTCAAGGTCATAGACATTTTCAAGCTTTTCCTTCAAATCTTCACGCATAAGAATATTATCAATAAAAAATTGGACATCGTTCTGTCTCTTGATAATCTCATCAATATCAAGCAACGGATTATTAATGTATCTTTTCAAAAGTCTTGTCCCCATTGAAGATTTGCATTTATCAAGAACCCATAAAAGAGAACCGTAAAAAGTTTTCTCCCTCTGATTTTTAACAAGTTCCAGATTTTTTGCCGTTATGGCATTTATCTCCGCATAGTTGGAAACATTTAAATATTCTATCTTTTCAACTGTAAGGTCATTTTCTACCTGCATTGACATGGCATAGTCCAAAGCAATGGCAGCAGCCTCTATTACTGCTTTTTTATCTTTTATTCCGTAACTCTCAAGGGAAACTACATTAAAATAGTCCGCCAGCAGTTTTTCCGAATCCCGCACCTTACTCACAATACTTACCGTTGCATTATTTTTTTGCACAAAATCATCAAGTTTTTCTTTTATAGTTTCATAAAAAGAATTTGTTACGAGTATTTCTTTCGGCTCTATTTTATTCAGCTCATTAAAAAGTCTGATACATTCAGGACTTTCTTCAATTTCCGTAACTTTAAATTCCCCTGTGGTAATGTCTATATATGCTATCCCTATTTTATCTTCATCTACCCTTATACTCAAAAGGTAGTTATTACTTTTGGAATCAAGGGAATCCACATCGATAATCGTTCCGGGAGTAATAATTTTTGTTACTTCCCTTTTCACTATTCCTTTTGCAAGCTTCGGGTCTTCAACCTGATCACAGATTGCAACTTTGTATCCTTTGGAAATCAATTTTGCTATATAGGAATTTACCGAATGATATGGAACTCCCGCCATAGGAACATCTTCATCTTTTTCCCTGTTTCTCGATGTCAGTGTAATACCGAGTTCTTTTGAAGTCTTGACTGCATCTTCATAAAATACTTCATAAAAATCGCCCAGTCTAAAAAAAAGTATGGAATCCTGATGTTCGGATTTTATATCTTTATACTGTTTCATTAATGGAGTCTGTGCCATTATTTATACCTCTATTTCTAACTTGTTTTTATCATATAAGTATAGCATAAATTGTCTATTATTTCCACTGTATAGCAGAATTTTAAATTTTACAGCAAAAAAATTTTCCAATAAAAAAATAATGCAGAAAAATAATAATCCATAAATGATATTTCTTAATATTTTTTACATTATTTTTAAAAATCAGCTAACAAAACAAATCCATATCAAAGTTAAAATTAGATAACCGATCTTAATACAAGAGCGGAACATACCGATTTTTCCAATAAGAAGGAGGATAATTAAACATAATAGCCGCTCCCCATACAAAAGCCATTATTGAGAATATCATTCCCGCAATTGCTATTCCTTTCTGTTTTTCATTTTCTTTTCCTAAAAAACCTAACATTATACCGCTTCCCGCCAAAATAAGTCCGCCTGTACCCTTAGTAAAAAAAGTTATAAGTAATGAAATAATTCCTAAAATTAATGACGCAATTTCCATAATTTTTCTCCTTGAATTTTTTTATATCCCCAATTCTTTAAATTTTTTCAGATTTTTCTCATATAATTTTTCGTTTGAAGATTTTATCTTCAAATTTGCTTCCCTGACTGTAGTTATGATACTGTTTTTCATATCGTCTGCGGGATTTCCGTTAATATTCAGTTTTTTTATATAAGAATAATTATCAATAATATATTTCACAGTTTTTTCGTTATTTTCCAAATATTTATAATAAATCCACATATTCTGTTCAATAAGCTCCATAACACCGTAATCGTCATAATAACTGTAATATTCGGATTTTTCCGTTCCGGCAGTTTTATCCTTTTTGTATTTTTTTATTGACATTTCGGCATTTCTGATAGACTCTTCAAATTTCCCCATTTTGCTGTATACGTTTGCTAAACCGCTATATCCTGCAGGAGATTCGGGAAATAACTTCACTATTTTTTCATAAATATCTTTGGAACGGGAATAATCACTATAAATTTCATAGTATATAAATGCCAAATCAAGATACAGGCTCTGTTTTTTAGGATTAGCTTTTATAGCATTTTCATATGCTTCCGCTCCGTCAGGAAAATCATTTTTCATCATATAATAATCGCCTAAAGCTTTCCACGCCATATAATTTCTTTTATCCAGTCTGACAGCTTCTAAATATATTTTCTTCAATTCTTCACTTTTCCAGTTTCTTTCTGTCATACTTTCTCCCCGTAAATAAGTATCTATGGACTTTCTATTTACTTTATACTGAATAAGTTCTTTTTTATCCTTTGAAAGATTGTCGGAAAATATTCCAAAACTTGTTAATATAAATATGATCATTATAATAAATTTTAAGCCTATTTTTTTGCCTTTTCCTTTTTCAGCGGTGAATTTTTGGATATTTTCTATCATTTTCATCACTTCCTCTTTGAGATTTATATTTCAATATTATCAGACAAACATTAAAGAAAAATGAGAAAAATATCGTCATATTGGCATTTCGATAAAATAATGCTATACTTAATAGTCAAAAATCGGAGAAACTAAGCTCAGGAAAGGAGAAAATCGGAATTTATGACAAAAGAAAAAAAACAGGAATATCTTATCATTACACTTTTGCCTTTTATTATGCTGATTTATTCTATTGTTTTATCAACTCCCTACAAATTAATCGAAGGAATGAAAAATATTCTTCTGTCTGACGGGATACTTATCACCGATTATTTTTTTGTGGGAGGAAAAGAAGCTGCTCTTTTTAATGCTTCTATTATTACACTTATAAACATTTACCTTTTATATAAAATGGATATGAAAATAAACGGACTGGTTATATCGGGAATATTCCTTATGCTCGGATTTTCCCTAATGGGAAAGAATATATTGAATATAATACCGTTCTATATCGGAGCATATTTATACGCAAAAATGAATAAAAAAACTTTTAAATCAGTTGCAATAGTATGTATGTTTTCCACTTCTCTTTCACCTTTTGTAAGTGTTATAGCCGAATTTTTCGGATATTCATTATTAGGGATTGCTGTTGCTCTTATTTCAGGTATAATTTTAGGATTTGTCATTCCTCCTATTTCCGCCCATGTTTTACATATACACGGAGGATTTAGTCTTTATAATACAGGATTTGCAGCAGGACTTGTCGCAATAGTGTCCTATTCTATTCTAAAAGCAGCAAAAGTCGAGGTTTCTTTTAAAAAAGACTTTACGGAAACAATGGATTATAGACTGTTAATACTGTTTTCATCAATCTTTTTATTTTATATTATTTACGGATTTATAAAAAACGGATATTCTTTCAGTGGACTGAAAAGCCTAATCTCCCATTCGGGAAGGCTTGTCAGTGATTTTACGGTTACAGAGGGATTTTCTGTCGTTGTTATAAATATGGGAATACTCGGATTTTTATGTCTGGGACTTATTCTCGTACTGTTTCCTATGTTCAACGGTCCTATTCTGTCAGGAATGATTACCGTTATAGCTTTTGCAGGTTTCGGAAAACATATAAAAAATATTTCCCCTGTAATAATCGGTGTTATCATTGCATTTTACTTGTTCAGGCAAAATACATCTCTTACAGCTTTTGCTATCACACTGTTTTTTTCTACTACTCTTGCCCCAATCAGCGGGAAATTCGGCATTTTTCCGGGAATAATTGCAGGCTTTCTGAATTACTGCCTTGTCTCAAATATAGGCTCTGCACATGGAGGATTAAATTTATATAATACAGGACTGGCAGCAGGTATCGTAGCAAGTATAAGTGTTCCCATACTTAATCTTTTTCAGAAAGGAGAATGAAATGAAAAAAACAAAAATAATTTCAAAAATAGTAAATGAGATAACTTCTTTTTATCTGGAAAAAGGAACTAAAAGTTTTCAGATTAAAGTTGACAAAGCTCCTGAAAAAAATCAATATACTGTTTTTTCATACGGACTGATAAGTCTATCCGAGAAAGAATATGAAAAAATAAAGAAAATGACAGCTATACACCATGATGTTGAATATGATGAATATTGGGAACTTGTGGGAGAAGGAGAAAATTCCGATGAGCTTATTCTTGTTTCAAGAATTTGCGATTCTATTGAAATTAAATATGAAAACAGCATACTGGAGCTGATTTTAAAGAAAAATATATAAATAAAAATATTCTATTTAATTATTTTATTCAATTATAGCTTTTAAACATAACTTTTAACTATATAGTTTCTTTATAAAATACATGTTATTCAAAAGATTTATTATTCAAAATTTTACAATGAAAATAGAAAATAGACGTTATAAAAAATATAAAATTAGCTAAAACATAAAATTAATTGACAAAAAGACTATTTTTATATATAATGTATTCAAAAGATTTTTGTAATCATTTTAAATTAAAAATAATAACATATAGGAGGAATTATAATGTCTTTAATTGGAAAAAAATTGGAAAACTTTACAGTACAGGCATATCATAATGAAGAATTTAAGGAACTATCTTTTGAAAAAGATATGTTAGGAAAATGGAATGTTTTTGTATTCTATCCTGCTGACTTTACATTTGTATGTCCTACAGAGCTGGAGGACTTGGAAGATAATCACGGAGAACTGAAAAAATTAGGATTTAATGTTTATTCGGTAAGTACAGATACACACTTTACTCACAAAGCGTGGCACGACCATTCCGACGCAATCAAAAAAGTTACTTATGCTATGATAGGAGACCCTACAATGGCTGTATCAAGAATGTTTGAAGTACTGAACGAAGAAACTGGACTTGCATTCAGAGGTACTTTCATAGTAAATCCTGAAGGAAAAATCGTCGCTTATGAAATAAATGACGAAGGAATTGGAAGAGACGCAGCAGAACTGGTAAGAAGAGCAAAAGCTGCAAAATTTGTCGCTGACAATCCGGGATTGGTATGTCCTGCCAAATGGAAAGAGGGAGCTGAAACTTTAAAACCAAGTTTGGATCTTGTCGGTAAAATTTAAGGAGAAACTATGGCATTAGACGCAGAAATCAAAGAGCAGTTAGGACAGTATCTTCAATTACTTGAGTCTGAGATTGTTTTACAAGCTCAATTAAAAGATGATGCTAATTCTCAAAAAGTTAAGGAATTTCTCCAAGAAATCGTTGCAATGTCTCCTATGATTTCTTTAGAAGAAAAGGAACTTTCGCGAACACCTAGTTTTCACATAGCTAAAAAGGGGCAAGAATCTGGTGTTGAATTTGCTGGCTTACCCCTTGGTCACGAATTTACTTCGTTTATCTTGGCTCTGTTACAGGTTTCAGGGCGTCCGCCTAAGGTAGAGACTGATACTGTCAAACGCATTCAAGCTGTTGATGAACCTATGCATTTTGAAACCTATGTTAGTTTGACTTGTCATAATTGTCCAGATGTTGTTCAGGCTTTCAATATCATGTCAGTTGTTAATCCCAACATTTCACATACAATGGTGGAAGGTGGCATGTTTAAAGATGAAATTGAAGCTAAGGGAATTATGTCTGTGCCAACTGTCTATAAAGATGGAA
>CALIJH010000092.1 GCA_938017765.1 uncultured Leptotrichia sp. | reverse complement strand
TTTGAGGAAGATGTTATAAGAAGAGGAATTTCATGTAATCTGGGATCGCTTAATATTGCCACAGTAATGGAAAATAAAAGAATAAAGGAAGCTACAAGAGCCGCTATTGATTCATTGACTACGGTATCCGATTTGACTAATATTGACATTGTTCCGTCCATTAAGAAAGCTAATGAGGAATTACACAGTGTAGGACTGGGAGCGATGAACCTGCACGGATTTTTAGCTAAAAACTTTATAATGTATGAGAGTAAGGAAGCCCTTGATTTTTGTAATGTATTTTTTATGATGATAAATTATTATTCTCTTGAAAAATCAATGGAAATAGCGATTGAAAAAGGAGAAACATTTAAAGACTTTGATAAATCGGAATACGCCAACGGAAAATATTTTGATAAATATATTGAAAAATCATACATTCCGCAAACAGATAAAGTAAAAGAACTGTTTGAGGGAATATATATTCCGACAAAAGAGGACTGGGAAAAACTGAAAGATGACGTAATGAAACACGGTATTTACAATGCTTACAGAATGGCAATAGCACCAAATCAGTCTACGTCGTATATTATGAACTCCACAGCTTCGGTAATGCCTATAGTGGATACGATAGAAGTGAGAGAATATGGAGACAGCACAACGTTCTATCCTATGCCTTACCTGACAAACGATAATTATTTCTTCTACAAGTCCGCATATGATATGGATCAGAAAAATATACTGAAACTTGTGTCTGTAATACAGAGACACGTAGATCAAGGAATATCCACAATATTATTTAATAAAAGTACGGATACTACGAGGGACTTGGCAAGACTGTATATTTATGCCCACAGATTAGGCTTGAAATCGCTTTACTATACAAGAACAAGAAAAGCTACTATTGAGGAATGTTTGAGTTGCTCGGTGTAAATTAATTTTAGAAAAAATAGTGAAAACCTACGTTATTACGTTATAAAGTAAAAATGGATGAAATACTAAAAATAATAATCAAAAAAATATTAAATAATATTGTGTAGTTAAGAGAGAAACAAATAATAAAGGAGTGAATAATGGCGAGAACAAAAGTGTTTATAAGTTCTACATTCTATGATTTGAAGCATATACGTAGTGATTTAGAAAATTTTTTAAATACAATGTGTTACGATCCTATTTTACATGAAATAGGAAAAATACCTTATAAAAAAGATAAATTAGAAAATGATTGCTATAGGGAAATCAATAATGCTGATATAGTGATATGTATAATAGGTTCAAAATACGGATCAGAAAGTGTACACGGAGGGTCGATTACTCAAAATGAATTAAAAAAGGCATTAGAAAGTAATAAAAAATTATATATATTTGTTGAAGAAAAAGTACTAACTGAGTTTTCAACATGGAGAATGAATAAAGAGAATAAAGAAATAAAATATTCTTATGTTGATGATTCAAAAATTTATGAATTTTTAGAAAGTATTTATAATTTACCTAATAATAATCAGATTAAAGAATTTAATAAAAATACAGATATAACTGAATATCTAAAAGAGCAATGGAGCGGTTTATTTCATGAATATTTAAATGAAGAAGTGAAAAAAGAAGAAGTTTCATTGGCTAAAGAATTAAAAGAACAAATAAATAATTTTAGTACAATAGTTGAATTTTTGAGAGAAGATAATAAAAAAGTAAATAAAACTTTAGAAGAATTTATTTATTTTAATAATAAATTTTTAGAAGAACTATTAAAAATATTGATAATTCCTAAAACTTTTTATATAAAAAAATTAGGTGATTTAAAAGCAATTATGAATGCAACCTCATATGAAGAAATAGAAGAAGATATATTTAATGACTATTATTCTTGGACAAAAAATAAAAATAATAAAGAATATAAGTTAATGATTTCTACTTCATTATTTAATGAACAAGAATATTTGAGAAAAGATATTAATGATTTTTTTGATAAGAAAAAACATTTTATATATGAGCGCAAGGAAATTCAAGAGGATGATGAAGAATTCCCATTCTAAACTTTATAAAAAATGGAGGAAAAATGAATAAAAAAATATACGAAGCAGTGAACTGGAACACCCCTGAAAATGATTATGTGGAGATGTTCTGGGAGCAGAATTTAAAACAATTCTGGATTGATACTGAATATATTCCGTCAAAGGATATAGACAGCTGGCATTCTTTGGAGCCGCAAATGAAGCTGGCTTATTTGCAGGTATTGGGAGGTCTGACACTTCTGGATACTTTACAAAGTCATACGGGAATGCCTAAAATTATAGACCATATTGATTCGCTTCAATGCCGTTCGGTGTTGTCATATATGTGTATGATGGAAACTATCCATGCGAAGTCTTATTCTACAATCTTTACAACGGTTGCATCCACAAGAGAGATAAACGAAACATTCAACTGGGTGCAGGAAAATGAGCATTTGCAGTATAAAGCCAACAAAATTGATTATTATTATCAAAAAATGAATAATCCGAAAGCTACAAAAAGGGAAATCTATATGGCTCTCTGTGCCTCGGTTTATTTGGAAACATATTTATTTTACAGTGGATTTTTCTTACCTTTGTGGCTTGCAGGACAAGGACAAATGGTAGCAAGCTGTGATATAATTAAGAAAATAATCGCCGATGAGTCTATTCACGGCGTATTTGTAGGGTTGCTTTCGCAGGAAATATATGCCACATTTTCTAACGAGGAAAAAGAAAGTGTCAGAAAAGAATTGAAAGAGCTGATGTACGATTTATATGAAAATGAAGCAAGATATACAGATGAAGTTTATGGGGATATAGGACTTACAGCCGACGTCAAGGAATATATAAGATACAATGCCAATAAAGCATTGATGAATTTAGGATTTGAAGAGGAATTTGAAGTAAAAGATGTAAATCCTATTGTGTTAAACGGACTAAATGTAGAAACTACACAACACGACTTCTTTTCCAAAAAATCGACAAACTATGAAAAAGCATTGGAAGTAGTGCATTTACATGATGATGACTTTGAATTTAAAGATAATGAAATAGAATTGGAAATATAATATTTATATATAAAGTCAATATATATTTACATATTGGCTTTATTTTTATATAATAAGGGTAAGAAAAAATTTCGGAGGATAAAATATGAGATTAAAAAATTTATTATTAGCAGGTCTATTGTTAATGGGTCTGATAATATCGTGCGGAAATAAGGAGAATAAAAATAACAAGTCAGAAAAGTATAATGAGTATGTAAGATTTTATAATGAAATTAAAGACGGTAAGTTAAATAAATTTCACAGTGTATATATACAAAATTTTTCGGATGATGATTTGAATTTTAAAGAACCTGATGAAGCAGGTATTAATGCGGTTTCAGGTTTGAATCCGGATATAGAATATTTGGATAAAATAATAGACAAAATGAAAAAAGAAGTTAAGAAAAATCCTGAATTCAAAGAGCTTGATAAAAGCCTTGAAGAATTTTTGAATGCTATGGATAATGAAAAATCATTGATGAATGAAATAGTCAGCTACTATAAAAATGGAGAGTATAAGAAAGATAACTTTGAAAAAGGGAAACAGCTTCATCAGAAGTATATGGAAGCTAATATAAAAAGTGCCGGAAAATATATTGTTTATTCGGAAAATATGGAGAAATATGCTAATAAGTTGTCGGAAGAAGAATTGAAAGAAATGAAAAGCAAAGGTTCGGAAGCAGGATATTATATGTCAAAATTTATTAGTGATATAAAAGCTTTTTCTAATAAGTTATATCAATCTGAAGAGGGAGAATTTTCCGAAGAGGATATTGCTGAACTGAAAAAATTAAATCAGACTGCAAAGGAAACATATAATAACTGGATAAAAGTCAAAGGGGAGAGAATAGGAAAAGAGGGATATAAGTTGGATGAGTATGTCAAATTTAGGGCAAGTTCCGAAAATATTATAAATTCAATGGATAATCTTATGAAATATGTAGAAGAAAAATCCGATGACTTATATCCTCAAAGCCAAAAATTTAGTGTTTCTTTTGATAAATTTATAGATGATTATAACGGTATAATAGGTAAGAAATAGTTCTAAATATTTTATTAAAGGGGAATATTGATGAAGATAAAATTTAAAGATTGTATTTTGTTAATATTGTTTTTATTATTAATTTGCTGTAACGGAAAAAAACAGGAAAAAATTAAAAATGAGGACAATAAAATTAATTATGAGGCTATCATAAAAGAAGGTAAGGAAATAAGATATGAAGATGATGAAAATATAAAAGAAGTTTCTTTTGTAAATGATGACAAGGATTTTGCTGTAGAAATTAACAAAATAATGAGTAGTCAAGAAAAATATAATATTTATGTAAGTTTAATAGAAGAATATAAATCATTGGCTTCCGAAGATGAATTTAAAGAAAAATATACAAAATCTTTTTTGAATGAGAAGGGAAATTTTGCTCTTTCTGATAAAACAGATTTGGATTCTCTTTGGGAAGATTCAAAATATGATAATTTTGATAAATTAAATAGAAAAATTTTGCAAGCTAAAGGATTACTTTTAGAAGAGCCGAAATACAAAGAATTAGATGTAGCTGTTGAAGGATTTATAAATGCTATAGAAAGTCAAAGAAAAGTTATGAAGGAAATAAAAGATCATTATATAACAAAAGAATATGAAAAAGATAAATTCCAAAAAGGAAAAATTTTGAATGATGAATATTTTAATAGTTTGAAAAATACAGAAGAAAAATATAAAGAACTAAATAAATCAAATAAAAAAGTAAAATATTTCTTATTAAGGAATGCTATAAGTGTTTTAAAAAGATTTAATAATAAAGAGATAACAGGAGAACTTTTAAAACTTAGTTTTCTTACAGAAATGCTTACAGATAATTTATTTCAGAATAGAAATAATATTGAAAAATCAGATATATTTAAAATAGAAACTCAAGATAAAAATCAATATATTAATAATTTGAAAAGTATTCAGAAAACTTTAAGAATAACATTGGAAAATTTAAAAAAGATAAGTAAAGACCAGATAAAAAAAGAAATGATTAACGAATTAATATATGATGATATTATAAAAGAAATGAATGAAGCTTCAAATATATCAGCTCTAATAATAAAGAGAATAGAAGAGGATAAAAATAAAGAAATCAATGAACTGATAATATTATATCAGAATAAAAGTGCAGAGCCTACTTTCCAAATTCACAGTTTATTAGAAAATAAAACAGATTAAAATTCAAATATAAAATTTAGAAAGAAAAAAATAATGAAAATAATAATATCGCCAAGCAAAACTAAGAAGATATCAAAACTGAAAGGAATAGAGGAATATAAAAATCCTCTATTTCCTCATATTACAGATAAAATTATAAATGAAATTTCTAAAATGAATGAAACGGAAATTGAGAAGAAATTTAAGCTGAAAAAAGAACAGGCAGAAAAACTGTTAAAATTTTACAGGAATTTTGAAAATGAGGGATATGGACATGCTCTCTCAACTTATACAGGAATTGCCTATAAAATGATGAACGTAAATGATTTCAATAAAAATGACCTGAATTTTGCACAGGAACATCTTGTAATATTATCGGCATTATACGGTATTTTGACTCCTTTCAGCATTTTAAAAGAATACAGGTTGGATATGACAAATTCCATATTTAATAATAAATCGCTTTATGAATTATGGAAAAAAGATATAAATAATTATTTTAAAAATGAGAAATGTATAATAAATCTGGCTTCAAAGGAATATTCCAAAATATTGAATTTAGAAAATATGTACAATTTGGAATTTTATGATAAAAAAGACGGTAAATTGAAGCAGATAAGTACAAACTCCAAAAAGATGAGAGGGTTTACAGTAAATCATATTGTGAAAAACAGAATAACTGATATTGAACAGTTGAAAAATATTTCTTTGGAAGAATATAAATATAATGAAAAAATGTCGGACGGTAAAAAATATATTTATATAAAAGAAATATAAATTGAATGAAAATAAGTAATTATTTAAGAATATCGAAAATAAAATAAATTTGAAAAATCTATCTTAATTAATAGAAGCATAAATAAAATCATAGTAAAAAATAATATTTATGAAATTCTTCAAAATTTTACAATATAAAATAGGAAATGAACTTTAGAAAAAGTCATCTGTTTAAGCCTTTAGGCGAGTTTTTGACTTTTTCTTAGTGAATGACCATTTTATATAAGTAAAATTTTGTTAAATGAATAAATATATTTTTTACTACAGTTTTATTTAAGTAATTTTATCTATGCTTCTATCAGTAAGATAGTTTTTTATTTTATTTTTGATATTTTTCCTTCAGGAGAGACATTAAGTCCGTTTCCTTCAGGAAAATCAGCTTTATTAAGGAAAATTATTTTTTTGACTACTTCATTATTTTTATCGATAAATGGTCCTAAACTTCCTTTATACTGTTTTGTAGAAATAATTTCGCCATTGAGAAAATTTCCTTTATTATCAACAGTAATTTTAAATATGGGAGCTATGCCGCTCGGTCCGCTTAAGTTGAATTTTCCGTAAGTGGCAAAATTTCCTCCACTGTATGAAATAAATTTATCTTTATACAGTTCAATCGCACGAGTAACATGCGGTCCTTGACCGAAAACTATATCTGCTCCTGAATCTATAGCCATTCTTGCAAATTTAAACACATTACCTCTATTTTCTCCATGAAAAATTTCTTTTTCTCTCGTAATGTGCTGGCTATTATTCCCTTCGGCTCCGCCATGAAACATAACAATAAGTATATCGGATTTTTCTTTTACTGATTTTATAAGATTTGAAGCATATTCATGATCATTTATATTCACAGTCCTGCTGTTAGGTGCAAAAGATACAAAGCCATATTTTATTCCGTCTTTTTCCAATAGAGCAAATTCAGCTTTTTCTTTTATTCCTGAATATTTGATTGCAAGATTATCAAGATTAGTCATAGTTTTTTTAATTCCCTCAGCACCAAAGTCATTACTGTGATTATTGGCAATACTTAGATAATCAAATCCTGCTTTTTTTAGATATTCTCCATATTTTGAAGGTGTCCTGAACAAATAGCAGACTTTTGGGTCGGAACATTTTTTAGGGGTTCCTCCTGCATCAAAAAGTGTTCCTTCCAGATTACCGATTGTAATATCAGCTTCTTTTAAAATGTTTTCGGTATTTTCCAAAATATTGGCATTATTTTTTGGGAGCAGGGATAATTCGGGATAGTTACTCCCGAGCATAATATCTCCTACACCGATAATTGTAATTTCTCTTTTGGAAATATTATCTTCGTTTTTGTCTTTGTTTTCAGGCTTTTTATCTTCTTTTTCCTGAACATTTCTATCCGTTTCTTTTTTTTGAATATCATCTGATTTTTGACCGCATGAATATAATAAACACACTAAAAGAATAAAATTAAACAGTAATTTTATATTTTTTCCTTTCATTAAACTCCTCCTGAATATTGATAAAGTATTGTACTTGTTTTTAATAAAAAATGCAACAGTTATAATATCAAAAATGTAGATATTGTTTTAAATGAAAGGAATTGTAACTATTTTTAATTGAAATACAATAATATACTTTATAAAAAAGTCTATATATGCTATAATTATAGAAAATTTTGAAATGAAAAAGGTGAAAAGTTTGAAAATAAATAATTCATATAGATTGTTGATTTTCATTTTGTTTTCAATATTGATATTTGGAAAAGCAGTAAATAAGAATAACGGGATAAAAAATATAAATCAACGGAAAGAAACGGTAGAAGTTGAAATAATTCAGGAAAATGAAACAGAATCTGAAAATGATTATGATGAAGATGAACAGTCTGAAAAAGACAATGAAAAACTTATCTATCTGGATAAAATAATTGATGAAAAAGAAGTAAAAGCAAAAAAGCAGAGTAAACTTGAAAGAGCTATAAATAAGCTGGATAAAAAGATAAATCCTGTTTTAAGATTTTATGTACCGATGTCTTACGGAGACTGGTATCTCATAAAAACAACAAGTAGAAAGGAAGCTGAATACAAAAATATTAAATATATTTTTAATCAGGAAGAAAGCGGATACAAAATAAATAAAATGTATTATGACTCTTTGAAAAATATTTGGAACGAAGATAAGGAAAGGGCATGGATAAAAGAAACAAAAGGAAAAGTATATCTTGAAACCCAAAAAAGTCGTTTCAAGGCATATAAAAATGAAGTAGTCTATTTTGACCCCGAATATAAGTATATGATTATAAAATTTCAAAATGACAATACTTTAAGAGTATTTTCCAGATATTCCGACGGTAAGATAAGATTAACGGGAGAAGAAAAAGAAAAATACGAAAAAATAATAAATGAAAATCAGGATTTGAGAGATGTTGCTTATAACAGCAAATTGAAATCGCCTGATAAAGAAAGAGCGGAAATTGAGAAAGCGGAACAGGAAAAAAGAGCAAAGAAAATAGAAGAAAGATTGAATCAAAATTTAGAATCTTATTTTCAGATAGATTAGATTTGAATAAATGATAAAATAATAAGATAAAAGAATAATAAGATATAAAGTATAAAAAAACATAAAACAAAAGAAAGAAAATAGGAGGAATATGAAAAAAATACTCATAGCATTTAATGTATTTATAAGTGTATTTATCATTGTGAATTTAATATTTGTATATAGTTTTTTTATGGTAAAGAAAGATTATAAAAACAAGAATGTGAATATAACAAAAGGCAAAAGTTTTCAGCAGATATATAAAGAATTAGGGCTGAATTACGAAATGATTGACAAAATATATCTGAAAATAACAGGAAATTCTTCAAATTTAAAAATAGGAACATATAGATTTAACGGAAAATATTCGAGATATGAAATAGTAAGAAAAATACAAAATAAAGAATCTAACGGAGTAAGACTTACTATTCCTGAAGGATTTACGAAAAAACAGGTTTATGAGAGAATAAATGCACTTGGATTGGGAACTGAAGCAGAAATTGACGCAGCACTAAAAGAGATAAACTTTCCTTATCCCCATGAAAACAATAATTTTGAAGGGTATTTTTATCCTGAAACATATATTTTCCCTGAGGGAGTTACAACAAAACAAGTAATAAAAACAGTTTTAAGTGAATTTTTGAAAAAATTTCCGCCTGAAAAATATCCTGATAAAAACAAATTTTATGACCAGCTAAAATTGGCTTCCATTGTCGAAGCGGAAGTTTCCGATGCAGCTGATAAACCTAAAGTAGCAGGGGTATTTATAAAACGTCTTAAAATAGATATGAAACTGGAGTCGGATGCTACATTGAAATATGAGTTGGGTAGACAGGCATTAAAAGGAGAACTGAAGTCCAAAGAATCTCCTTATAATTCCTATAAAGTCAAAGGATTACCTCCCACTCCTATAGGAAACCCTCCTTTTGATACTTTTCAGGCAGTGGAAAAAGCTGAAGTTACAGATAATCTTTTCTTTTTCACTTATAAAGGAAAGACTTATTACTCCAAAACTCATGATGAGCATATACAAAAAAGAAAAGAAACAGGGCAGTTAAAATAAAAGAATAGAGGAAAAAAATGTTTGATTTTGGCAAGTTGAAAGAGAAAGTAAATAATTTAAAAAAAAGCAGTTTTATTAGAAAAAATGATAAAATATTGATTGCTTTTTCAGGCGGACCCGATTCGGTATTTCTATATCGGGTCTTGTCTTTCCTAAAAGTTGATTACTTTCTCGAACTGTCGTTGTTATATGTAAATCATAACTTAAGGTATGACGTGGAAAATGATTTGAAATTTGCAAAAAATTTTTCTGAAAAAAATGATAGCCCTTTATATATAAAAAGTGTAAATGTGAACGATTATGCTGCTAAAAATAGAAAATCCATAGAACTTGCAGCACGGGAATTGAGATATTTAACGTTGGAAGAAACTTTGAATAATATAGGATATAATAAAATTGCTACAGGACATAATCTTGATGACAATGCTGAAACATTTGTATTCAGGCTTTTGAGAGGTACATCTGTAAAAGGACTCAAAAGTATTCCTGAAATAAGAGGAAATATAATAAGACCTATTCTCTCTTTTGAAAAAAAAGAAATATTGGATTGTTTGAAATTCAATGAAGAAGAATATATAAAAGACTATACCAATGAAGAAAATGAATATACAAGAAATTATATAAGAAATAAGATTTTTCCATTGTTTTCAAAAGTAAATCCGAATTTCAGGGAAAAAATAGACGACCTTATTTTAGAGATAAACGATTTAGAAATAAGTAATAAAGAAAATGAAAGAGAAACTAAAGAAAATTTTGTAGAATATCTAAAAGATAACAAGGTGGAAATAAGCAGAAGAAAAATAAATCAGATTTACAATAGTATTTTTAAAGAAGACGGAAATGCAGATATAAAAGGTTCAAAAGAATTTAATCTGGGGAATAACAGATTTTTAAGAAATGAGTATGGGAATTTAAAAATCATTGAAAAAACGGAAATTATTAAAAAAACGGAAAAAGAAAAAAATTCTGAAAATGAAGATAATAATATAAAAGTTTTAAAGATAAATCAAAGTATAGAATGGTACAATTACACCATATATTTGTATGATAAATCCAAAATGAGTAATGAAATTTTCTATAATAACAAAGATACAAGTTATATTTTTCTAAAATTTGTTGAAAATAGCATTAATACTATAAATCAGATAATTATAAGAAAAAGAAGAGAAGGAGATAAAATATTATTAAATAATTTGGGACATAAAAAAGTAAAAAAAATATTAATAGATAAAAAAATTTCAAAATGGGAAAGAGATACAATTCCTATAATTGAATTTGAAAACTTGAATAATAAGGAAATATTAGCAGTAGGAGACTTGAATTTTTCTATAAAATTAAGAAAGATAGAAGAAGAAAAAATAAATACAATTGCAGGTAACGAAAAGATGTTAATAATTGGGAGGAAAAATGGACGATAAAAATAAGAATGATATAAAAAAACGATTGGAAGAACTGAGAAGGGATAATAACAGAAAAAGAGGTACAAATGGAGATAAGTCCCCGTTCGGCTCATCTTCAGTCTTAGCCTTTATTATATTGATAGTATTGGCTTTCTTATTTTTCTGGAGCGGAAATGTTCAGGATTATTTTCAGCAAAAAAAAGAAATTAATTATAGTGAATTTATAACAAAAATAAAAAATGGTTCAATTAAAGAAATTGTTGAAAAAGATGATAAACTGATAGCAAATGTAAAAGAAAATAAAAAGGATATAATATATGTTACGAGAAAAATAACTGACAGGGTAGGAGATGACCCTATTATCGTTAAAGCTCTGGAAGATAAAAAAGTTGGACTGAAAGTTTCCGAGCCGTCATCATCGGGATTATTTCTTATGTTTATAATTAATGTATTACCCATAATTTTAATGATAGGAATAATAATATATTTTAGTAGAAAATTAATGAGCGGGTCCCAAGGCGGAGGACCGGGAAATATATTCGGCTTTGGAAAATCGAGAGCGGATAAACTTGATAAAAAACCCGAAGTAAAATTTGACGATGTAGCAGGAGTTGACGGAGCAAAAGAGGAATTAAAAGAAGTAGTGGACTTCCTTAAAAATCCTGAAAAATATACAAAAGCAGGAGCAAGAGTTCCTAAAGGAGTATTGCTGCTTGGTAGACCGGGAACAGGAAAAACATTACTTGCAAAAGCTGTAGCAGGAGAGTCGGGAGCTTCATTTTACACTATTTCAGGGTCGGAATTTGTAGAGATGTTTGTAGGAGTTGGAGCTTCAAGAGTAAGGGATTTATTTGAAAAAGCAAAATCTACTACACCGTCCATAATATTCATAGATGAAATAGACGCTATCGGTAGAAGAAGAAGTACCGGTAAAAACAGCGGGAGCAATGATGAAAGAGAGCAGACATTAAATCAGCTTCTTGTAGAAATGGACGGATTTGAAACAGATACAAAAGTAATTGTCATTGCCGCAACAAACAGGGAAGATATACTTGACCCCGCACTGTTGAGAGCGGGAAGATTTGACCGTAGAATAAATGTAGACGCTCCTGATTTGGAGGGAAGAATTGCTATATTAAAAGTACATGCGAAAAATAAAAAATTATCTGATGATGTAAAACTTGAAGATATTGCGAAAATAACACCCGGATTTGTGGGAGCGGATTTGGCGAACCTGTTGAATGAAGCAGCAATATTGGCTGCAAGAAGGGCGTCGGATACAATTACAATGGAAGATTTGGATGAAGCGGTCGATAAGATAGGAATGGGATTAGGACAAAAAAGTAAAATAATCAAACCTGAAGAAAAAAGACTTCTTGCTTATCATGAGGGTGGTCATGCAGTTATGAGTGAACTTACTCCGGGAGCCGACCCTGTTCATAAAGTAACTATAATACCGAGAGGGGATGCGGGAGGATTTATGATGCCTCTGCCTGAAGAAAAACTTGTAATTGCAAGTAAAGAAATATTGGCTAAAATAAAAGTTGCTTTCGGGGGAAGAGCAGCTGAAGAATTAGTGCTGGATGATATAAGTACGGGAGCTTATGCGGATATAAAGCATGCGACAAGACTTGCAAGAATGTATGTAGAAAGTGTAGGAATGAGTAAGGTGCTTGGTCCTGTTAATCTTGAAAATTCGGAAGATGAATTTAGTTTTGTGTCCAATAAAAGTAATGAAACTGTAAGAGAAATAGATTTGGAAATAAGAAAAATATTGAGTGAAGAATACGAAAAAACGTTGAACACTCTGAAAGAAAACAGAGACAAGCTTGACGGTGTTGCAGGACTGTTATTGAAAAAAGAAACTATTACTGGAGATGAAGTAAGAAAAATAATATCAGGAGTAACGATTGAAGATATTCTCAAAAAAGAAAAAGAAAAAAATGACGAAAGCCCAGAAAATTCCGAAAATATGAAAAATGAAAATCAAAAAGTTGAAAATGTTTCTGAGGAAACTGATCAAAATATGGGAAATGATAAACAGAATAATGCAATGTCTTCTTCTTCAAATATTGAAAATAATATAGAAAATGTTTCAGAGCAGTCGGTTGAAACTTCTGAAAATTACAATATTGAAATTAATAACAAAAAAGAATTAGTTTTGGAAAATAAAAATAACCATTCAGACAAAGAAAATGATAAAAATGGTGTTACAGAAACGGAGCATCTGCCTGAAATGGACAGTGAAATTTCAGAAAAAAAAGAAGAAAAGAAAATAGAAATTCCTGATTTTATGAAATAATAGAAAATTTAAAAGGGGTGCATAAATGTTAGAGTTATTTAAAAGCAGTTTTATTATTTCTTTATTTACAAGTATATTTGTAGTAATCGGTATAAAATTAATAAATTTGTTTATGGAAAAAAAATCTGATAAAAATAATGATAAAGACGATTTTGATAAAGAAGAAAGTAGTGATAATTCTTATACAAGCGACTATTCCTATATGAATGGGAATATTATTGACGGATATTATAATCTTATGTATTTATTACCTGACATTTTTAAAAAGGTAAATACTATAGATGATATTATGATAGCGTTTTATGATGTAGTTTCAAATATGGATAAATATAATCAATATGTTGAAAAAAGTTCCCGCACTCCTGAAGAAGATGCAGGAGAATTGTTAGAAAGAATGATAGATAGTCTTAAAGATCTGATAAATCAAACAGACAAATTTTCTATCGATTTGTTGCTTTTTGATGAAAATTCTTATAATAAATATGTTGAATTCTGTAAATATATGCTAAATATGGAAAACGCAAAAGAAAGAAATTATAAGGATGAAACAGAAAAGAGATTAAAAACATTTATGATTACTCTTATGAATAAATTTTCGCTAAATAAGAATTTTGACAGACTGGACTGGTTTACTGAAGAACGTTTTCAAAATGTCGATTTTTATAAAATAAAAGAAGATGAAATGAAAAAAGATGATACAGAAGATAAAACAAAATGTTTTATATCATAGTCATTGTTTACAGTTTTAAAATGTTATGATATAATAATGCTATAGACTAAGGAGTGTAATATGAAAAAAAATATACCTGTTTATAGCATTTTTTTAATATTTATATTTATGACGGCAAATGTGTTTTCCGAACAGTTAAATTTGAAAAATGGAAAAACTATTGACTTCATAGAGAAATATAGATTGGAAGAGATGATAGACGAAAAATTGAACTTCTTTTTTGCAGCTATAAGAAATCATAATAATAAATATGTAAAAATGCTGCTGAATACTAAAGAAAACCGTGATAGCATGAAAAATAGAGAGCTTGAATTAATAAGAGAAAAAAATAGCAAGAAAGTGTATGGAGCGGATTTAGAGCTTGGGATAGTTGCTTATGAAGATAATCTAAGTGTACTGATAGATGTAAATACAAGGGACAGATATGGCTATACTCCCATAATAGTAGCGATAGAAGCCGGAAATAACGAAATATTGAAGCTGTTGATAGAAAATGGTGCCGACTTGAAAACCGAACATCCCGTGTTTGGAAAACTGACATTACATACGGCATGTTATTATCAGAATGAAGAAGCTGTAGAAATATTGTTGAAAGCTGATCCAAGCTTAGTAAATGTCAAGAGCGGGACGGACGGCTGGACGCCTCTCGAAGACGCTACTTTAAAATCAAATACAAAAATTATAAAATTGCTTCTGTCTTATGGTGCCAATCCTCTTATAAAAGACAACAACGGAGGAACAGCTATGGATATGGCTACAGAGTTTGGAAAGGGAGAAATAGTAAAACTTTTGAGAGATAAAATAAAAGAAATAAGAAAAGAAAACTATTAATATTGTTAGTAATAAAAAAATAAATATATAAGGAGAACAATATGAAAAGATTGACAGGAATAGGGGCTTCTGAAGGAGTTTCTGTAGGGAAAGTATTGCTATTTATCGAAGAGGAGCTTGTTATACCACAGGAAACTACTGATTCTACTATAGAATCTGAGCTGACAAAATTGGATGAGGGGCTTAAAAAGTCCAAAACACAGTTGATTGCAATCAGGGAGAGAGTAAAAGAAAAAATGGGGGAAGATAAAGCTTCAATTTTTGATGGACACATAATGCTTCTTGAAGATGAAGACTTGATTATGGAAGTTCAGACAAAAATAAAAAGCGAAGGAATGCCTGCTGCAAAGGCATTGCATGAAGGAATAGAAGAATATTGTGAAATGATTTCTCAGTTGGATGACCCGTATTTAAGAGAAAGAGCAGCAGATTTGAGAGATATAGGGAAAAGATGGCTAAAAAATCTGTTGGGAATAAAAATTCATGATTTAAGTAATCTTGAACCTGATACTATTGTAGTTACTTATGATTTGACACCGTCGGATACTGCACAGCTTGATTTGGAGCATTGTGTAGGATTTATAACTGAAGTTGGAGGGAAAACTGCCCATTCGGCAATAATGGCAAGGTCTCTTGAATTACCGGCAGTAGTAGGAGTAAAAGGAATTCTCGGAGAAGCTAAAGACGGCGAAACTGTAATAATGGACGGAGAAGCGGGAGAATTGTTTTTAAATCCGCCTGCTGAAATAATCACTGAATATCAGGAAAAAAGAGAGAAAATAAGAAAAGAAAAAGAAGAGCTGAAAAAATTAATAAATGAAGAAGCAATAACACCTGACGGAAGAAAAGTCGATATATGGGGAAATATTGGAAGTCCTAATGATGTTGATGCTGTTATAGAATCAGGTGCTACAGGAATAGGATTATATAGAACGGAATTTCTGTTTATGAATTCTGACCATTTTCCTACAGAAGAAGAGCAGTACCGTGCATACAGGGTAGTCGCAGAAAAAATGAAAGGAAAACCTGTAACTATAAGAACAATGGATATAGGAGGGGACAAGGAGCTGCCATATCTTGATTTGCCTAAGGAAATGAATCCTTTTCTTGGATACAGAGCAATAAGAATTTCATTGGAAAATAAGGATATGTTTAAGACTCAGCTAAGGGCAATTTTAAGAGCTTCCCAGTACGGACAGATAAAAATAATGTATCCGATGATAAGCTCCATTAATGAAATAAGAAAAGCCAATGCTATTTTAGAAGAATGTAAAAAAGAGCTGGATGAGATAGGAAAAGTATACGACAGAAATATCAAAGTCGGAATAATGGTAGAAACTCCTTCAACGGCTATAATCGCTTATAAGTTTGCAAAAGAAGTGGATTTCTTTTCCATAGGAACTAATGATTTGACACAGTATTTCCTGGCTGTAGACAGAGGAAACGAAATGGTGTCCACACTTTACAATTCATTTAATCCTGCGGTACTGGAAGCTATCCAGAAAGTAATTGACGCTGCTCATGATGCAAATATAAATGTAAGTATGTGTGGAGAATTTGCAGGAGATAAGAAAGCGACAAAATTATTACTGGGAATGGGTCTTGATTCGTTCAGTATGAGTGCTTCGTCAGGACTTCAGGTTAAAAAAATTATAAGAAGCAGCAGCTATGCAGATGCACAGAAATATAGGGATTTAGTTTTAAAACAAAATACTCCTGAGGAAGTTTTGGAACATTTATTGCCATAACAGTTGAATCGGAAGATAATTCTTTATCTGAATTATTAGGAAAGGTAGGGAAATTATGAGAAAGATAAATGAAAAAGTATTAATATTTTTAGTTGACGGATTTGAAGAAATTGAAGCTATGACGCCGATAGATTTATTGAGAAGGGCAGAAATATATGTGGATACGGTTTCGATAAATGAGAACAAAAATATTACAAGCTCAAGAGGAGTAACAATTTTAGCTGATAAAACGATAGATGAAATAGATTTTTCCGAATATGGGATGATAGTGTTACCGGGAGGACCGGGAACTGATAATTATAAAAAATCTCCAAAATTAATGGAAAAATTAAAAGAATTTGCTGTTAATAAGAAAGTGGCTGCAATCTGTGCCGCTCCAACAATATTATCAGCACTGGGAATATTGACAGGAAAGAAAGCCGTATGTTTTCCTTCCCTTGAAAATGTTATAGTAAAAGACGGTGCTGTCCCGGGAGAAGGGAATGTAGTAAAAGACGGTAATATAATAACAAGTAAGGGAGCAGGCACATCTATAGATTTTGCCCTTGAAATAATAAGTGAATTAGCAGGAGAAGATAAATCCGAAAAAATTGCAAAACAGATTATATATAGAATATAATTATACATAATCTGAACATATAATAAGTATAAATTTTTTATATGATAGAAAAAGCACAATATGTTGTGCTTTTTTTTTATTCCGGCACCATATAATCCGAAAAAATAAATAACAGATGTTAGAAAGAGTTATCAAAGAAAAAAATAATTGAAAATTTTTAAAAATAAGGGTATATTATGTATGTGGTAAAAAGTGGAGAAAAGTGGTAAAAAGTGGTTTTAAATTCAAAGAGCTTAAAATCAATACAAAATTGAATACTGAGGTATAAATTAACAGGAAAATATGAAGTTAATTAGGAAAAGGTTATGAAATTAGAAGGTTAGGAAGAAGTTAATTTGAAAATTAGGTAAAGCAGGATTAAGGAAGTTATTAGGAAAAAAATATTAGAAGAGAAGTTATTAAGGAAAAGGTGGCTACTATGTTTATGGGAGAATTTTCCTGTAAGGTGGATAACAAAGGTAGGCTTATGTTACCTGTAAAATTTAGGGAGCAGTTGGGAGAAGCCGAGTTTGTTATTACCAGAGGATTGGACAATTGCATAGATCTGTTTCCCATAGAGGAATGGGATAAAATATCCCGAAAATTGGAAGAGTTGAAAACTACCAAAAGTAGCCATAGAGCCTACAAGCGTTTTATACTTTCAGGAGCCACAAATTTAACTTTAGACAGTCAGGGACGGCTAAATCTGCCGTCTCACCTGCTGGAACACGCAAAGATAACTAAAAATGCCGCTGTAATGGGAAGCGATAACCACATAGAAATATGGTCGGAAGAAAGTTGGAATGACTATATAAATGAAAAAAGCGGAATTATAGAAGATATAGTTGATGAAATTGATTTTTAGAATGAAATAGATAGAAAACTGTTTCTGAGTAATATCAAGTCATATGTATAATTACGAGAGGAGTCTAAAAGTGGAATATCATAAACCTGTACTGTTTGATGAAGTTATTGACAATATAATAACAGAGAAAAAAGCTGTTTATGTAGACTGCACTTTAGGCGGCGGAGGTCATACCGAAGGAATTTTGGAAAAATCTTCCGATAATTCTGTAGTAATCGGGATAGACCAAGATACGGAAGCAATCGGCTATGTAAAAAAAAGACTTGAAAAATATGGAGATAAACTGCAAGTTTTTCAGGATAATTTTAGAAACATTGATACTATTGTCTATTTTGCAGGTTATGATAAAGTTGACAGAATACTTATGGATATTGGAGTTTCTTCAAATCAGCTGGATAATATTGAAAGAGGATTTTCTTACAGATATGAGGCAAAATTGGATATGAGAATGAACAAAGACTTATCCATAAGTGCCTATGAGGTAGTAAATAAATTTTCTGAAAAAGAAATAGCCGACATTATATATAAATATGGAGAAGAACCTAAATCAAGAAAAATAGCTAAAAATATTGTAGAATACAGAAAAAATAAGAAAATTGAGACAACTGTAGAATTATCGGATATTATAATAAAATCTATCGGAAAAAGTATGAAGAAACATCCGTCAAAAAGGACATTTCAGGCAATAAGAATATTTGTGAATAAGGAACTTGAAGTATTGGAAGAGGCTCTTGATAAAGCTGTAAATCTCCTTAATAAAGGAGGAAAGTTACTTGTCATTACTTTTCACTCTCTGGAGGACAGAATGGTAAAAGAGAAATTTAGAAAATATGAAAATCCTTGCATATGTCCGCCTGAAATACCTGTGTGCGTATGTAATAAAAAAAGTTTAGGAAAGGTTATTACGAAAAAGCCTATTGTAGCAAAAGATGAAGAATTGGAAACAAATAACAGAGCTCATTCGGCAAAACTTAGAATATTTGAAAGGAGCTGATAACTGATGAATAAGAAAAAATTACAGATGATAGAATTTCCAAGTATTTCGAATACAATAAAAAAATACGATAATTTTCAAAACGAAATAATAATACCGGCTCCCAAAAAAATTCAAGTAAGAAGAATATATAAAGTAAAAGGGTTTAATAAAAGTGTAGTAGCTATGGCAATATTTTATATTGTGCTACTTGTGTCAGTAATGATGATGAAAATGTGGATGACTTATAATGTATCAAATTTAGGTATTGAAAAAACAAATATCGAAAATAGATTGAATGAATTGAAAAAAGAAGTAGATACCCTTGAAAACACTTATATATCAAATTTTGATCTAAAACAGGTGGAAGAAAAATCTAAAAACTTAGGTTTTGTTCCTAATGACGATATAAAGTATGTAAAAATAAGCAATTAAAATTCTTAATGATATTTTATCCTAAAAAAAATCGTGTTGACTTTGTCATACGATTTTTTTATATCCAATTTTGTTGAATTTTTTTATAAAAAATATAATAAATTAAGCAAAAAGCAGTTGACAGAGTAAAATAAAAATGATAACATATAAAAATGACTAACGGGTCATTACGAAAAATGAAAAAATCCGAAATAAAAAGCCAAAAATGTGGTATAATTATATTGTATTGGATAATTCATTATAAAATAATTCTGAAAAGGAGGAGAAAAATTTGGCAAAAGAAATACTGGATAAAATAAAAGATACTGAAAAAGAAGCTGATGAAATTATTCTGAAAGCTAATGAAAATGCTAAAAGTATTTTGAAAGATGTGGACAGAAAAATAAAAGAAGACAGTGAAAAAATAATTTCCGAAGCTCAGCAGGAAGTGAAAACAATGGAACAAAAGACAGTGGAAGAAATTAATAAAGATGTCGAATTTCTTCTAAACAAGGAACAGGAAAAACTGAAAGATATTTTGAATATTGATGACGGTAAGATGAATGAAATAGTGAATTTATTAGCAGAGAGGATTGTGAAATAAGTAATGGCAATAGTTAAAATGAGTAAGTTTAATTTGATTGCTTTTGACTTACAGAGAGCTAAAATTCTTAAAGGTCTTCAAAAATTTAACGAGGTAAGTTTCATTGACATTAATGCCGAAGATGAAATTGAAAATCAAAATGAGGAAAAATCTTTGAGCAGGATTATTAATAACGAAGAACTGACAAGAATAGAAGAAAGACTTTATTCAGTTGATTATTCAATAAAATTGCTCAAAAGATACCGAGTAATTAAAAAAAATATAAAATCGGTAATGAAAGGAAATGATAACTATACTTTTGAGGAACTGACAAAAAAAGTAGCTGCATATGATTGGAAGGAAATTTGTCAAAAGCTGAAAGAATTGGGTTCAAGTTTGGAAGATGTGCATTCAAAAATATCAAAAAAATACAATGAGCTTGATAATATATCTTTATGGGAGAATCTGGATATAAATCCTGAAGAATTGAAGAGCTTGAAAACGGTCGACACTTATCTTGGGACAGTTCCCAATAAACTGAAAGGAACTTTTATCTCTAAAATATCGGAGCTTGAGAGAACCTATTATGAAGAATTGAAAGTTACTAAAGACGATGTATATTATTTAGTTATTTCCGATAAAAATAATGATGAAAAAGAAAAACTTTCAGAAGTATTCAAGGAAACGAGTTTCAACATAGCAGAACTCAATCTGAATATAGTACCTAAAAATTATATTTCAATACTAAAAACGGAAATTCAGCAGTTAAAAGATGAGAAACATGGTATAAAAGATAAAATAAAAAGTTATGACGGAGAATTGAGCAATTTAGAAGCAGTTTATGAGTATCTGAGAAATAAAAAACTCAGAATTACGGAAACTGAAAAAATGGCCAAGACTCAAAACACATGTGTCATAAGTGGTTGGATACCTACGGCTAAAAAGAATGAATTTGAAAAAATTATAAAAGATATAACGCATGAAAATTATTATATCAATTTTGAAGAAGCTGACAGAAATGATGAAAGTGTACCTGTAAAATTAAAAAATAGTAAAGTTGTCAGTGCATTTGAAAGCCTGACAGAAATGTATGCCTGTCCGAGATATAATGAAATTGACCCTACTCCATTTTTAACTCCTTTTTATATAGTATTTTTCGGAATGATGGGAGCTGATGCGGGGTATGGATTAGTCTTATTATTGGGAACGATATTTGTACTGAAATTTGTAAATTTAAATAAAAAGACAAGACTGTTTGTGCAATTTTTCTTTTATTTAAGTTTTTCAGTGATAATATGGGGAGTTCTTTACGGCTCGTATTTCGGATATGAGATACCGGGACTATGGAGACTGATAAACCCTGCAACGGAATTTCAGAAACTGTTAGTAGGCTCTATGGCTTTTGGGCTAATACATCTATTTTTCGGAATGGCACTCAAAGCGTATCTCCTATTTAAAGACGGGAAACCTTTGGACGCTTTATATGACGTAGGTTTCTGGTATATGGCACTCAGTGGAGGCATAGTTTATCTGATTTTTTCAATGATGAAACTTTCTCCTGTTGTTACAAATGTGGCAATGTGGATAATGATTATAGGAATGGTCGGAATTATCTTTACGGGAGGAAGAGATGCTAAAGGTATTGGAGCAAAGCTTGGCGGAGGATTGTACAGCCTATATGGGATATCGGGATATGTAGGAGATCTGGTTTCTTATTCCAGACTTATGGCATTAGGGCTATCAGGCGGATTTATTGCACAGGCGATGAATATGATGGCTGCGATGCTCGGAGGAAACTGGTTCGGTCTATTGCTTGTACCTGTGATACTCATAGGAGGACATTTGTTTAATCTGTTTCTTTCATTCCTTGGAGCTTATGTTCATACTTCAAGACTTATATATGTTGAATTTTTTGGGAAATTTTATGAAGGTGGAGGAAAACCGTTTAAAAATTTCAGAACAGAAAGCAAGTATATAAATTTGGAAGATTAAAATTAAGTTTCAGTTCTTATTTTTCTGTTCTTTAAAGATAAAAACTGAAAAAATATAAAGAATACTTTTGAAATGATCTATAAAATAACATCAATTAGAAATTTCATAATTACTTAGTTTGTAATTATTTTAAAATTATTGAGATATTATAAAATTTAAAAATAAAATAAAAAAATAAAAATTTTAGGAGGAAAAAAATGAATTTATCAACATTATTTGGACAATATGGTGGAGTTATTTTTGCTTCTTTAGGAGCAGCAACAGCAGTATTTTTATCCGGTATAGGGTCAGCAAAAGGAGTCGGAATAGTTGGAGAAGTGGCAGCAGGACTTATGGTTGAAGAGCCTGAAAAATTTGGTAAATCATTAGTATTACAGTTATTGCCGGGAACACAGGGATTATACGGATTTGTTATCGGACTTATGGTACTGACTAAACTGAAACCCGGAATGAGTATAGCTGAAGGTGTGTATATATTAATGGCTTGTCTGCCTGTGGCATTAGCAGGATACGGTTCAGCAATAGCACAAGGAAGAGTTGCGGCTTCAGGGATAAGTTTATTGGCTAAAAATGAAGAGCAGTCAACAAAAGGTATAGTTTATGCCGTAATGGTTGAAACTTATGCATTATTAGCATTCGTCGTATCAATTATGCTTTTATCGGCAGTATCATTTAGTTAAAAGATATTCATTAATTATCTGAAGATGATGTGAAATACGGTATAAAAGCAATAAAATATAAAATTAAGGATGTGAAAAAATGTCTAATTTGGATAATTTAACATCAAAGATTATAAATGATGCTAAAGAAAAGGCAGCTGAAATAGAACGAAAAGCAAAAGAAACGGCTGACGAAAAATATAAATCGGGTATGAAGAAAGCATATACTAAAAAAGATAATATACTCGAAACAGGAAAAAGGGAAAGAGAGCTTCTTTCGGAAAGAATAAAATCGGGAGCTAATCTGAAAGCAAGAGATGATAAACTCAAAGCAAAGCAAACCGCTATAGATAAAGTAATATTCAAACTGAAAGAAAAACTCGTAAATATGAATGAAAATGATTATCTTGATTATATTTCCAAAAATATAGATGTTTCTTCATTTAACGGAAATAAAAAATTGATAGTCAAAAAAGAATATCTAAATAAAGTAAAAGAAAAATTTCCAAACATAAAAGTAGAGGAAAATGAATTTGTAAATTCAGGATTTGTAATTGAAGAAAATGGAATTCAGGAAAACTATACTTTTGAGGTTAAACTGGATTTTATGAGAGATGAATTGGAAGTTGAAATTTCAAAACTTCTCTTTTAATAACAAAATAAGGGAGAAAGTGCATGAATAGAATGGATTACGGACATAGTGTCGTAACTGTAAGAGTCTTGGAAAAAAAACTTTTAACTAAAAATAAATTGGAAAGAATGATAGAAGCTGAAACTCCCGATGAAGTATTCAAATTATTGGGAGAGACAGAATATTCCCAAAATATGACAGATATTACAGAGAGCAGAAATTATGAGAAAATATTGAAAAGAGAAACTGAAAGAGTATTTTCACTGATAAGGGAAATGTCCAAAGATAGCGAAATAGTCGATATTCTTTCTCTAAAATACGATTATCATAATTTAAAAGTTTTACTTAGAGGAAAACTGGCGGAAAAAGATTTTTCAAATTTGCTTATGGATGCAGGGACTGTAAAAATAAGCAGATTAAAATCTGATTTTGATACAAAAATTTATAATGATTTGCCCGAAGAATTTGTAAAAGTAATCAATGAAGCTGAAAATGATTTTGCCGAAAATAAAGATCCTCAAAGGATAGATTTGATAGCTGATAAATATTATTATTCCCATTTATTGAGAATAGCAGGTAATATAGATGCTGAAATATTGAAAGATTATGTTCAGGGTCTTATTGATTTTCAGAATGTAATAACTTTATTAAGAGCAAAAAAACAAAATAAAGATTTTAAATTTTTGGAAAATGTAATCCATGAAGGTGGACAAATTTCGAAAGGAAAAGTAATTTCTTCTTTGAATGACAGTCCTGAAACCATAGCCAATAATTTCAGAAGAGAAAAAATAGGAACTTATCTGATGAAAGGAATGGAAGCTTTCAGTGAAAGCGGGAGACTGTCCGAGCTTGAGAAAATATCCGATAATTATCTGTTGGCGTTGAATAAGGAGTCGAAATATACTGTATTCGGTCCTGAACCTCTATTTGCCTATTTAGTGGCAAAGGAAAGGGAAATAAATGCCATAAGAATGATAATGGTAAGTAAGATTAATAATATAAATTCGGAGAAAGTAAAAGAAAGGTTGCGTGATACATATGCATAAAATCGGTGTTGTGGGCGATAAAGATTCGATACTGGCATTCAGAGCATTAGGTGTGGACGTGTATCCTGTAGCTGAAAAAGAGGAAGCAAGAAGAACTATAGACAGAATGGCAAGCGATAAATATGGCATTATATTTGTAACGGAACAGATTGCCGAACTGGTTGAGGAAACTGTCGAAAGATATAACAAAGAGCTACTTCCTGCGATAATACTTATACCTAATAATCAGGGAAGTTTAGGAACAGGAATGAAGAAAATTAATGATTATGTAGAAAAAGCGATAGGTTCAAATATATTTTAAAACTTGAAATCAAGACTTCAAATACTTGGAGAAAGAAGGAGATGTTCATTGAAAGTAGGAAAAATTATAAAAGTATCAGGTCCTCTCGTAGTTGCAGAAGGAATGGACGAAGCAAATGTTTATGATGTCGTGAGGGTTTCTGATAATAAACTGATAGGAGAAATAATCGAAATGAGAGGCGATAAAGCTTCGATACAGGTATACGAGGAGACTGTAGGAATAGGTCCCGGAGAGCCTGTATATTCCACTGGAGAGCCTTTGAGCGTAGAATTAGGTCCGGGGCTTTTGGAAGCAATGTTTGACGGTATACAAAGACCTTTGAAAGAATTTCAGGAAGTTGCAGGAGATTATTTGAATAAAGGGGTAGAAGTTCCGTCATTAAACAGGGAAAAGAAATGGGATTTTGAGCCTGTTATGAAAGTCGGAGATAAAGTTGAAGCCGGAGATATAATAGGTACAGTCCAGGAAACTTCGGTTATAAGTCATAAAATAATGATACCTCTCGGAGTAAACGGGAAAATAAAGTCTATCCAAAAAGGAAATTTTACAGTTACTGATACTGTGGCAGTTGTTGAAACGGATAAAGGCGATGTAAATATACAAATGATGCAAAAATGGCCTGTACGTCGTGGAAGAAAATACAAACAGAAATTAAACCCTGAAGCTCCTCTGATTACAGGACAGAGAGTAATAGATACGTTTTTTCCTGTAACTAAAGGAGGGACAGCTTGCGTTCCCGGTCCTTTCGGTTCAGGAAAAACGGTAGTACAACATCAGCTTGCAAAATGGGCTGATGCTCAAATCATAGTATATGTAGGTTGCGGAGAACGAGGAAATGAAATGACAGATGTTCTTATGGAGTTTCCTGAAATAATAGACCCTAATACAGGACAGTCATTGATGAAGAGGACAGTGCTTATAGCAAATACTTCAAATATGCCTGTTGCTGCAAGGGAAGCAAGTATATATACAGGAATAACTATTGCCGAATATTTTAGAGATATGGGATATTCAGTAGCGATAATGGCAGATTCCACATCGAGATGGGCGGAAGCACTCCGTGAGATGTCGGGACGTCTTGAGGAAATGCCCGGTGATGAGGGATATCCTGCTTATTTAGGTTCAAGGGCTGCTGATTTTTATGAAAGATCGGGAAAAGTAATATGCCTCGGTTCTGACGGCAGAGAAGGAGCATTGACAGTTATAGGAGCAGTTTCGCCTCCGGGTGGGGATATTTCCGAACCCGTATCGCAGGCTACTCTTAGAATAGTTAAAGTTTTCTGGGGACTTGATGCAAATCTTGCTTACAGAAGACACTTTCCGGCTATAAACTGGCTGAACTCCTACTCACTGTATCAAACGAAAGTAGACGGATGGATGGATAAAAATATAGGCCCTAAATTTTCCCGAAACAGACAGAGAGCGATGACATTGTTACAGGAAGAGTCAAGCTTACAGGAAATAGTAAGACTGGTAGGTAGGGATACTTTATCTGAAAAAGACCAGCTGAAACTGGAAGTAGCTAAATCCATAAGAGAGGATTATTTGCAACAGAACGCTTTTATGGAATCAGATACTTATACTTCGCTGTCCAAACAGGATAAAATGTTGGATTTGGTACTGAAATTTTACGATGAAGGATTGAGAGGACTCGATTCGGGAGCTTATTTAAAAGAAATTTCGGAAATGCCTGTCAGAGAAAAAATAGCCAGAGCAAAATATCTCCCTGAGGAAGAATTGGATAAAATAGACAATATTTCTGAAGAGATAACAAAAGAAATCGACAACCTTATAAGTGAGGGAGGTATATCTAATGCTTAAAGAATATAAAACTATTACTGAAATAGTGGGTCCTTTGATGATAGTTGAAGGAGTTGAAGGCGTAAAATACGAAGAACTTGTGGAAATAGAAACTCAGACGGGAGAGCTTAGACGTGGAAGAGTACTGGAAGTAAATGGCGATAAAGCTATGGTGCAGCTCTTTGAAAGCTCTTCAGGAATAAATTTAAAAGATTCAAAAGTTAGATTTTTAGGAAAGCCTTTATCATTAGGGGTTTCTGAAGATATGATAGGAAGAATATTTGACGGACTGGGAAGACCGAAAGATAACGGACCGAAAATCATACCTGAAAAAAGTTTGGATATAAATGGAGTAGCGATAAATCCCGTTGCGAGAGATTATCCGTCAGAATTTATTCAAACAGGAGTTTCTTCCATTGACGGACTGAATACATTAGTAAGGGGGCAGAAATTACCCATATTTTCAGGGTCAGGATTGCCTCATGCGGAACTTGCCGCACAGATAGCAAGACAGGCAAAAGTTTTAGGTTCAGGGTCAAAATTTGCCGTTGTATTCGGTGCGATAGGAATTACTTTTGAAGAAGCACAATTTTTCATTGATGATTTTACAAAAACAGGAGCTATAGACAGGGCAGTATTATTTATGAACCTTGCCGATGACCCTGCTATCGAAAGGATAGCAACTCCGAGAATGGCACTTACGTGTGCTGAATATCTTGCTTTTGAAAAAGGAATGCACGTTCTTGTAATTCTTACTGATCTGACTAACTATTGTGAGGCTCTCCGTGAAGTGTCGGCAGCGAGAAAAGAAGTGCCGGGAAGACGTGGATATCCAGGTTATCTGTATACGGATTTGTCTACAATTTATGAAAGAGCAGGAAGAATAAAAGGTAAAGAAGGGTCGATAACTCAGATACCTATACTTACAATGCCTGAAGATGATAAAACTCATCCGATTCCTGATTTGACAGGATATATAACAGAAGGGCAGATAATATTATCAAGGGATTTATATAAACAAAACCTTATGCCGCCTATAGATGTTTTGCCGTCTCTTTCGAGATTGAAAGATAAAGGTATAGGTAAAAATAAAACAAGAGAAGACCATGCGGATACTATGAACCAGTTATTTGCCGCCTATGCTACGGGAAAAGAAGCTAAAGAGCTGGCAGTAATATTGGGAGAATCTGCATTATCCGATACGGACAAAGCTTTTGTGAAGTTTACTACGGCTTTTGAAGAACAGTATGTAGCTCAAGGCTTTGAAAAAAACAGAACTATAGAAGAAACATTAAGTTTAGGGTGGGAATTGTTAAAAATATTGCCAAGAACAGAGTTGAAAAGAATTAGAGATGAATATTTGGAAAAATATTTGCCTACAGGAGATGAATAGTTATGGCAAAGTTAAATGTAAATCCTACCCGTATGGAACTGACAAGGCTGAAAATACGTCTGAAAACAGCGGTAAGAGGTCATAAATTGCTCAAGGATAAACAGGACGAATTAATGAGACAGTTCATAGAAATGGTAAAGATGAATAAAAAGCTGCGTGAAAAGGTTGAAGGAAAATTGCAGAATTCATTTAAGGATTTCTTGCTGGCAAGGGGAGTTATGTCTGATGAAATGCTTGAAAATGCAATTATATACTCCAATGAGGAAATAGGTGTGGAAATTAAAAGAAAAAATATTATGAGTGTTCACGTGCCTGAAATGAATTTTATAAGAAATAATGAGGGAAAAGAAACTTCCATTTATCCTTATGGATATGCTCAGACATCGGCGGATTTGGACGATGCCATTGACGGTTTGAACAAAGTAATGAATGATTTACTCGAGCTTGCCGAAGTGGAAAAAGCCTGTCAGCTTATGGCTGATGAAGTCGAAAAAACAAGACGGCGTGTAAATGCTCTGGAGTATATGACAATACCGCAACTTCAGGAAACAATAAGATTTATACAGATGAAACTTGATGAAAATGAACGTGGAAGTATTACAAGACTTATGAAAGTCAAAGATATGATGGCTAAAAAAGAAGCTTAAGTAATTTAAAAAATATAAAAAATACATTTATGAAATTTTTCAAGATTTAAAATAAAAAATATAAAAAAAATAGCAAAAAATATTTTTTATGAATAAAATTTTGTTAAATGAATAGATGTATTTTTTAGTTTTAAATATTTTTCTACAATTTTATTTCAATATATATTTGAAAATAATGAATGATATGATATACTAAAATGTAAAAATTGAAAGGAGAAAAACAGTAACAGATGAATTTAGAAGAAACAAAACCGTATTTGACTTTCATAAG
>CALIJH010000091.1 GCA_938017765.1 uncultured Leptotrichia sp. | reverse complement strand
TTACTATATGTCTAAGACAGGTTATATTTCTATTCTTACATATATTTAGAAGTGGTAATTATTGAAACTTTCAATATTTTTCTTTTATTTTTTCTCATATAAATTATATTTTTTATAAAATCAATATATGTATTTATATTTTTTCTTTCTTTCTTTTCTTCAAATACAAAGCTGAATTTTTCAAAATAACCGTTATTATTCAGTATTCTTACCAAAATATCCTCATAAAAGCTGTCGTCTTCCTCTTCCAGTGTTTCATAACCGTAAATACCGAAAAAAGGAGCTATAGTATTTTTAAATATTCTGTTTGTAAATCCGTCTATCGTATATATACGGATTTCATCTTTATTTTTTATCATTTCAAAATATATGCTTTGCAGCCTGTCTTTATCAATCTCATCGTTTTTAAATCCGTATATTTCCTTTAAACTTTTTTCCAGTTCTTCAAATTTATATTTTTCAAAAGCTATTTGATAAAGAAAATCATAAATTCTGTCCTTTATTTCAGCCGTCGCCTTTTTTGTAAAAGTCATTACAACGATATTTTTATAGTTTACTCCTTTTATGAGGTTAGCAATATATTCAAGGGACAGTCTATATGTCTTTCCTGTTCCCGCTCCTGCTTTCAGTATTTTCTTATTAATCATCTTAGTCATCGTTCAGTTCATCCTCCTTTCTTGCTATATCTTCGTATTTTCTCGCAAAATATGCGTCTTTTTCGTTTCCTAAATTATAAAATTCCGTTTCGTAATATTCTTTTATAATCTGTTTTATATTTTCTTTTGTGAGTATATCCTTTTCTTTTCTCTCCTCATCGGTACTTTTTTTACCTTCCCACGTATTTATTACCCACTTTCTGAGAATTTTATTTCTATTCCCCTCCAGTATTGCCGAATAATAATCCAGCTGATTAAATGCCCTTGCCTCATTTCTATCATTGCTTTTTCCTGATTTATAGTCCACAAGTATTTCTTCCGTATCCGTTTCTATGTGCAAATCCACTATTCCGCTTATACGGACATTTTCATATATTTCTTTTTCAGATTTATTTTTTATTTTTTCTTCGGAATGAATTTTCACATTTCTTTCGGAAAGCAGATACTCCGACAGTTCTTTTAAAAATTTTTTTGCAGATTTCACAATTTCCACAAAAGATATTTTTCTATAAAATACCATATATTCTTTGGGTATTTTGTACTCAAAAGAATTCAGTATTCCGTTAAAGGTTTCTCCTATTTTTTCATCACTTATTGTAAATTTCCCCTTTTCCAGTGCTTCTCTATTTTCCATGACAATTTTCTCGTATAATATATGGATTATATTCCCGAACATAAGAGCGTCTATCTTATCTTCTATATTTTCAGCTTCGGTTTCTCCTATCATTTTTTCAATATAAAAACCGTATTCAAAATCTTTGATTTTCTCAAAATCATAAAAACCGAGACTTAATATTTCTTCTTTCAATTTTTCCCTGTCTTTTTTCAGTTTTGATTTTATAAATTTTCCAATTTTTCTTTTTATAATTTTTGTATCTTTTTCATCGACTTTTTTATCAGTCTTTTCATTGACTTTCTCATCAGTTTTTTTATCAGGTTCTGAATTTTCTGAAAACTCACCTAATTCAATGAATTTATCATATTCAGAATGTATATTAATCTCATTTAATTCCTTAAATTTAGGAATTTCCATATTTTTCCTTAATTCTGCTAATTCAGGATATTCAGAAAAATATTTTTTTACAAAATTCAGTTCTTCCTGTTCGGATATTTCATTTATGACAGAATTTATGTCATATTTTAATTTTATTTCTTCTACAACTCCCGCAGAATCAATTTTTTCATCAACATTTTTCACATAAGACAGATAAACATTTTTTGCAGACAAAATATTTTGATAAAATCTGAAAATTTCTATCTGTTTTTCATCATCACTTACAGGAAGTCCCATTTTAGCCCTCTGTATTTTGGAAAACAGATAATTGTTCACTTTTATTTTAGGAAAAGTATCCTGTAAATTGAGAAACATTATATTTTCTTTCCGTGTTTCAGACATTGAAGAAAAAGAGTTTATCGTATATTTTTTTTCATCTTCCTGTTCATCTATTTTTTCCAAATCAAGACTTATCGCTTTTTTATCCAGATATTTTAAAAACAGTTTCAATAAATTCGGAGATATATTTTCTCCAAAAAAATCCTGCCACAGATTATCAAAACTAAAATCTTCCAAAACTGTCATTTCGGACAATGCTTCAAAATACTTGTCCCTTATATTAATATCTTTCTCATTGCTCTGATTGAATATATTTTCCAAAAATTTTCTATATTCATCTAAAGTTTTGTAAGAATATATTTCTTCCATTTTAGAAATAAATTCAATCATTAAATTTATTCCTGCTTTTTTTTCCGAATATTTCTCACTATTTTCAGAAAGTTCATAAAGTTTCTCACGGGAAATATATTTATAGTCATCGGCAACAAGCTGCTGAAATAATCTGTATGATTTTCCCAAATCAAATATTTTCAAAAAATTTTTAGACTTAAAAGCATTATAAAGTTCTTTCATTCTAAAAAGATATATTTTATTATTATTTTTCAGATAAATATCCGTTATTTTATTTTCAAATATTTTATTTTCAAAATCTTTTAAATTCTCTATTTTACTACCATTATCTTTATCATCAAAAACAATTTCTGCTTCGTTTTTAATATCATTATTTTCATAATTAAAGACGGTTTCTACTTCATTTTTACTATCATAACTTTTTCTATAAACAATTTTCATATTTTCGAGAATATTGTAAATCAAGTTCAATATTTTATAAATTTTCGTTTTTTGCATTGTAATTTCAAGATTATACGTAATTCTGTTCTGGTTCAGCAACTGATAATCTTTCTCATTATTTACAGTTTCTTCCTGCGTATCGTATATTTTATATCCTGATAATTCTTTTACTTTATTTGCTGCTTCCTGTATTTCTTTCCGAACATTGTATATTTCATGGAAAGCCTTATCCAAACCTGCGTTTTCTTTACTTTCTGTTTCTATGAGTTTTTGCTGTTCAATTTTTTTAAAATTTTTATCTGATTTATTATTATATTCCTGCTGTTTGAGCCTAAATTCAGTTTTATCTGAAGTCATATCCAAATTAGTAACTGTTTTTTCTTTGCTTTCAACTTTATTTTTTTTCTCTTCCAGTTCTATATGAAGTCTTTTTATTACTCCCAATAACTGGGCAAATTTATTTTCAAATTCGTGTATTTCTATGTTTACATTATATTTTTTCCTGAAAGTTTCCTTATCGGGCAAACCGAAAGTATCCTTTATTTTCATTTTTTCTTCGTCAAAATCATTTTTGTCTATTTGGAGTATATTTTCAACTTTTACACCATTTTTTTCAATAACTTCAAAAATCTCCTTTTCAAGGGGAGTAAACCTTACTTTATTTATAAAACATATTTTTTTATATTTTTTTATAAAATCTTTCGATATATTTTCAGGTTTTCTTAGCATATAAGGAAGTGTAAGCCCTTTTTCATCCGATTTTTTCATAATTTCATCATTTATTTCCAGCAGAATTTCAAAAGTTTTTTCCTGCCATTTTTCCAGCCTGATTTTATTATAATCTATTTTATATTCCTGTAATTCCGAAAAAAGCCCGTAAAAATTATATGCTATATCTATCACATCATAATATCCGTTTATTTTCAGTTCCTTTTTTATTTTATCGGTAAGCGAATTGTAAAACAGAATTACCTGCTTTTCTTCTTTCAATACTATTTTATCTGTTCTGAAAAGCTTTTCATAAAAATCATATAAATTCAGTAATTTGAAATTATGAAAGAGATTTTCTCCTGATTTCAGAAACTTCCTTTTTATTTCAAAAAACGAAGATGAATTTTCAAATACATACAAAATCTCTTCGTTTTTCCTAAATTCTTCAAATACTATTTCTTTTAAATCCGACCCCAGTCCAAAATATTTTATATTCATCAGATTTCTCCTTATAAACTGTTTTCCGATAAATATTATATCATATTTTATTTTAAATACTTCAATATTTCTCTTTTATATTCCAAAAATTTTTCTGACAGCTCCAGTTCCTCATTATCTCCAAATCTACCCATATCAATGTCTATTTCAGCCGTTATTTTTCCGGGACTGCCTGCAAGTATATAAATCCTGTCGGAAAGAATAATAGCCTCGTTAATGTCGTGAGTTATAAACAATGTCGACATTTTTATCTGTTTCATTATGTCGAGATACCAGAGGTGCATTTTGTGCTTTGTAATAGCATCCAAAGCACTGAAAGGCTCGTCCAGCAGTGCAGTTTCACCCGAAAAAAGATATGTTCTCAAAAGAGCCGCTCTTTGCCTCATTCCTCCTGACAGTTGGCTCGGATACTTTCTTTCAGTCCCTTCCAGACCGAACTGCCTGAAATATTTTTCAGCCTCTTCCCTTGCCGTTTTCTTTTTTTCCCCTTTTATTACAAGTGGAAGGGCGACATTGTCAATGACAGTTTTAAAAGGCAGCAGCAAATCTTTCTGAAGCATATAACTTATATTTCCTGATTTTCCCGTAATATCCGTACCGTTCATTTCCACTTTTCCTTTATCAGGGAAAATCAGTCCCGCAATCACATTAAAAAGCGTAGTTTTTCCGACTCCGCTTAGACCCAGAATGCATACAAGCTCATTTTCATACAATCTGACGGAAATATCTTCTATAATCTTTTTATCTTCAAATTTTACTGAAATATTTTTTGTCTCAAGTTTTATTTTCCGTTTTTCTTCTTTATCCATAATTTTTATTTTCATTCTGCAAATACTGCCTTTCATTTTTTTCATTTTTCCTTAAAAATCTATATTTATAGTTTTTACTAAATCTTCCATTGTATTATTAATATTTTCTTTTGATACTTTCTTTTATGCTTTTAATATCTTCTTTATATGCTTTCTTTTACTTTTTCATTAATAATCTTAAATATTTACGGAAAATTATTACTTTCCTTAATTTCGATACTGTCATAAATTTTATTTCTAATATTATTTCTAATAAATATTAAAAATTTATTTTTTATTTATTTTGCATAATTCTAAAATTCTATTTCAAATAATCATTGGAAAAACCGTATCTTTTAGGAATTTCCCTTTTAATAAGCCCATTTTTAAACAGCCATTCATAAAATAAATCCCAACGATTTTGGTCTATTACTCCCCATTCTGCCGAATCGGCTTTATATCTTGCAGACAGCCATTTCTGACTTGCTACGGCAAGCTCGGGTTTCAGTTCGGGAGCATTTTTCACTAATATTTTCGCTGCTTCTTCGGGATTTTTAATAGCATATTCATATCCTTTTCTTATTGCCCTTAGAACTTTTTTCGCTTCTTCGGGATTTTTTTTCAAATACTCATTATTAGCTATAATAACAGGACTGTAATAATCCAGCTCTTTCCCATAATCGGCAAAATTCAGAAAATTAGTCTGTAATCCCGCAAGCTCCGTAGCTATACCATCCCATGCATAGTATACCCACACTGCGTCAATGTCGGTTTTGAGAGCAGTAACAACATCAGTTACCGTATTCGGTATCATCTTAACTTTATTAAAGTTTCCTCCGTCATCAGTTATGATTTTCTTTAATATCGCTTTTTCTATTTCATCGTCCCATGTGGCATATTTACGATTTTCAAGCTTTTTCGGGCTGTCTATCTCCTTATCTTTCAATGATATTATCCCTGATGTATTGTGCTGTATAATCGCAGCAACGGCAGTTACAGGAACAGGTGCATCTGTCGAAAAAGATTTTGCCAGTGTATCCTGAAAACTTATTCCGAATTGAGCTCCGCCTGC
>CALIJH010000090.1 GCA_938017765.1 uncultured Leptotrichia sp. | reverse complement strand
GCAGTTATCCCTATTTTCCCATTATACGCAGCATTACTTTATAAAGTAATGAAAGAAAAAGGAATACATGAAGGAACTATTGAACAGAAACACAGACTATTAAAAGATATGATTTATGGCGGAAAACCTGAAATCGACTCTGAAAGAAGATTAAGACCCGACAACTGGGAAATGAGAGAAGACGTTCAGGCAGAAGTTGAAGCATTATGGGAAAAAGTTACTCCTGAAAACTTCAAAGAACTTAGTGATTATGCCGGAGCAAGAGAAGAATTTATGAATTTAAGCGGTTTTGATTTCGATAATGTCGACTATGATGCCGATGTTGATTTGGATGAACTTGCAAAATTACAACCTTAATTACGGATAAATTCATATAAAAATTAACTTGGCAAAGTCATCTGTCCGATAATATAATAACTGATATATAAATATTTGATAAATTTAAAAAGAGGCATAGCCTCTTTTATTTTTTAAAATTATTTTGTTTCATACAATCCTATTGTTTTTTCATTAAGATTTATGAGAATATTTTTCATTTGTGTATAGTGTTCCAATATAACTTTATGTGTTTCACGTCCAATTCCTGACTGTTTATACCCTCCAAAAGGTGCACCGGCAGGAAATGCATTATAAGTATTAATCCACATACGACCTGTCTCTATAGCTCTCGCAACTCTTATTGCACGGTTCAGATCACGGGTAAACAGACCTCCTCCTAAACCGTAAATGCTGTCATTGGCTAATTTTATTACTTCCTCTTCACTATGGAATTTCTCAATTACTACCACAGGTCCAAAAATTTCTTCCTGAGCTATTTTCATATCATTTGTAACATCAGCAAAAATAGTAGGTTTTAAATAGAAACCATTTTTGTGTTCTTCATCTTCAAGACGCACTCCCCCTGTAACCAGTCTTGCACCTTCTTTTTTACCGATTTCAATATAATTAAGAACATCTTTCAAATGTCTTTCGTAAATCAGAGAACCCATTTGAGTATTAGGATTGAGCGGATCTCCTACTTTTACCTTATCAAATATTTTTGCTAATGAATCGATAAATTTATCATAAATAGTGTCCTGAACGAATATACGTGAGCCGGCAGAACATACTTGTCCCTGATTAAACAGAATACCTAACTGGGCTCCTTCCATTGCTATATCCCAATCACAGTCATCAAAGAATATATTTGCGGATTTTCCTCCTAATTCCAGCGTTGCGGGTATCATATGAGAACATGCTGCTGAATATACGTCCTGTCCTACAGCTGTAGAGCCTGTAAATGCAAGTTTTTTAAATCCTGAATGTTTCAACATAAAATTACCCGATTTTGAACCGCTTCCGGTAATCACATTAATTACTCCTGCAGGTACTGCATCCCCTATCAATCTTACAAGTTCCAGTACTGAAAGAGAAGTATGACTTGACGGTTTTAATACTACAGTACAACCTGCTGCCAATGCAGGTGCCAATTTCCAAGCTGCCATAAGGAACGGAAAATTCCATGGAATAATCTGTCCTACAACACCTATAGGCTCCCTTAAGATTATATTCATTGTATTTTGATCAAGCATATTTGCAGTTCCTTCTTCAGCACGGATAGCTCCTGCAAAATAACGGAAATGGTCAGCTCCTAAAGGGATATCGGCTGCCAAAGTTTCACGAATAGGTTTTCCATTATCCATAGTTTCAACCGTTGCAAGATACTCTTTATTTTCTTCAATTATATCAGCTATTTTCAATAAAACATTCTGTCTTTCAACTAAAGATGTATTTTTCCAGCTTTCAAATGCTTTCTGAGCAGCTTTAACGGCTTTATCCACATCACTTTCAGTTGCTTCGGAAATATTTGAAATAATCTGCCCTGTCGCAGGATTGATTACTTTCAATGTAGCACCGTCAGAAGCAGGTACCCATTTTCCGTCAATATACAAACCGTAATTTTCCTGTAATTTTACTTCCATTAAATCATCTCCTTCAAAATTTATATTAATCTGTTATTTTATATCAGTTATTAATAGTATACCTCGATTTTTCATTTTTTCAAATTTTATTTTACTTATTTTGAATATACCAATTTTTTGAACATATAAATTATGAATTATTTAGTTAAAATGGAGATTAGATTGAACATAAAAATTTTGGAATTAATTTAGGACTAATAAAGATAATATCTTTTAACTAAAAAATATTTTACTATAAACTTATTAAATTTCTACTTAATAATATTCAGACTCCGTATACTGTTCCAATTCTTTTATTTTCCCTTGTTTTTTCCATAATGCAGCTATATACACAAAAGGAGTATCCATTACAGAAATAAAAAGTTCCAGAAAATAAGTTGAGAAAGCAATAATAAACAACTCGTTAATTTTATATACTCCTGCAAATGCAAGAACTGTAAATAGCGAATTATCTATTATCTGCCCCACGACCGTACTCAAATTATTTCTTATCCATATGTCTCCAAAACTTGGTCTCCATTTTCTAATTATCTGATAAGCCCATACATCAAACAGCTGGGATACTATAAATGCAGTCATACTCGCCGCTGTTATTCTTATAACAGACAGTTCATTTACGGCCAGTCCAAAAATAGGTTTCAGATGTTCCTGAAACTGGTCAATAGATGCAGGCTTTATTGCTAATGCCCAGTTCATAACTATTGTAGTAAATACCATTGTAATAAATCCGATTGTAACTAACTTTCTTGCATATTTTTTCCCTTCAACCTCAGATAGAATATCCGAGACAAGAAATACTCCTCCAAAGGCTATATTTCCCATTGTTGTTTCAACTCCAAATAAGTTCATCATTTTTAATACCTGTATATTTGCCAGTACTACTGACAGAGGAACAAATATAAGTAATCCTACTTTACCCCAAAATTTGTAAGCTATTAAAACTGCAGTATAATTAAATAGCATATACCCCAGCCAGAGCATCTCATTTGTTCCAAATTGAAAATTTTTAAAAAAATCTAACATTTTACCTCCACTTTA
>CALIJH010000089.1 GCA_938017765.1 uncultured Leptotrichia sp. | reverse complement strand
ATATAAACTTTTGCATGAATTTTTTCTTTTGAATACACTCTTATTTCTACTTTTCCATTTTCTATAAATTCTATAAATTTTTTAGTCCCTTGATCTGTATCATAGTTATCTTCTGAATTTTCCATTTCTTCTTTTATAGATTTTTTTGTAAATAATTTTGTTTCTTCTTCATCGTCTTCCCTGCCGGGAGTTTTCAAATTCATCTTTTCAATTAAAAACTTAAACAGAAAATAATAAACTGCGGTAAATATAAGTCCTATAAATATCTGTGTAAACATTACTTCTTTATGATTTTTAAACATAGGTATCCAGTTCAGCAGAGAAAAGTTTATTAGTCCTCCTCCAAAATAACCGACTACTCCTAATATATACATTATCGCTGACATTGTTGCCGACAGCAATGAATGGATAACAAACAACAGAGGAGCTACAAACAGGAAAGTAAATTCAAGAGGTTCAGTTATTCCTGAAACTACCGCTGTCAATACCGCCGATATTAAAAGTCCTGCAACTATTTTTTTCTTATGGGGTTTAGCAGTGGCATATATCGCAAGGGCAATTCCCGGAGAACCGAAAACTTTGGCATTACCGTGAATTGAAAATCCTCCTTGAGGAAATAATGCTTTTAAAGGCTCCGTACTCGCTGCAAAAGCATTCATATGCTCCGCCCAGTAAGTTCTCAAACCTCCCTCTACAACTGCGGGTCCGTATATAAAAGGTCCATATATGAAATGGTGCAGTCCCGTAGGTATGAGTATTCTCTCAAGAAATGTATAAATCCATACTCCTACGACTCCCGAAGCAACTAACAGACCTTGCAGCTGAAATATTCCCAGCTGTACTTTCGGCCAAACTAAAACTGTAATCAAAGCACACGGTATCATCACAAAAAAACCTACTATATATACAAATACCGAACCCTGAAATACTCCGAGAAAATCAGGAAGTTTAGTGTCAAAAAATTTCTCGTGAAGATAAACAGCTATTCCTGCTATTATTATTGAACCTATAATACTTGTATCTAAAGTTTTTATACCTGCTATCTCCGCTAATCCGCTTGTTACACCTATTTCCTGCTTAATATCCACACCGAATCCCCATAGCGTTAACAGAGCATTTACAAAATAATTAAAAGTACAGTAAAGTACAAATGTTTCCAGACATGCTCTTGATTTTGCCTTTTTTGCCAGTCCAATAGGCAATCCTATGGCAAATAACAGAGGCATTTGTTTGAACACGGTCCAACCTCCATCTTCGATAAATTTCCAGAATTTAAACCAGCTCGAACCTTTTTTAGCCATTTCTCCCATTATTTGAGAATTTTTCATTATTGATGCTATAGCCACTACTATTCCTGCAAAAGCAAAAAACAATACGGGCGTAAACATTGCCCCGCCAAAACGTTGAATTTTTTTCAGCATAAATGACCTCCTAAAACTTTTTATTTAATTTTTTCTTTGGATACCTCTTGTATACCTCACATTTTTCTGTTTGTCAAAAGCAATTTTTTTAATACTCTTTTTTATTTTTTTTATTAAAATATTATTTACCCTCTTGATTTTTTTATTTATTTACAATATAATTTTAAAAAGACGGAAAACTATATATTTTTTTTCGTTTGTGCTTAGATAATTAAATAATATTAAATTTTCATATAATTTTATAACGGAAACAATATAAATTTTTTTCGTTTTTTAGGAGGTATTATAACTTGAAAAATATATATTTCTCACAAAATATTGTAAACAATGTAAAAAGCGATATAAATTTGAAATTTTCCAAAATAACTACAAAAAAAGAAAGACTGTTTTTGAAATTACTTTTCTTCAAGATTATTTCCTACCCCGAATCACTGAATAAACTGGAAATTGAATTGAATGAAATAATTACTACGTTAAATTTAGACAGTGTAAAGGATTTCAACATTTTTCTGAAGAAACTCATGGAAAAACAGATATTTTTTGAAATACCTGTCAAATCAGGAAAATATTCAGGCTCTTTTGCTCTTATTTCATCTTTTATAATTAACGCAAATTTCTGCCAGATTTTTTTTACTGATGAATTTAAATACTGTTTTTCCAATCAGAAAAATATATTTTCCTTATTGGAAATTGAAAAATTTATATTTATGGAAGAGCAAATTTCATTTAGCCTTTACAACAATATTATAAAAACAGCTCAAAACAAGAAAGAATTTGCTATTCCACTGAGTTCCTTAAAAGAATATCTGAATTCTACTGACAAATATCCAAGATTTTTTGATTTTGAAAGATATGTCCTGAAAAAAGCTATTTCAGATATTAATACTTTTACAGATTTTAATGTCGAATATAAAAAAATCAAGTCAGGATTAAAAGGGAGTAATAAAATTACCGCGATTAATTTTACAATAAATAAATCAAGACAAATTCCCGTACTTTATGACCAAGCTATATATAGAATGCTGGAACTGGTCAAAGACAGGATTACTAATCCTGAAAAAATATATAATCTTTTTCTTATGTATTCCGGTAAAAAAGGACATAAATATGTATATGACAATATAGAATGCCTGAAAAATTATTCTTCCGATGATTTTGAAAAAAAATTGAAAAAGGCTCTTTTGCTTGATTTGGCTTCCAAAAAATTAAAATTATATATAAATATAAATGAGGTTGTTAAATCTCCTGTTATCCTATATAATATACTTATGCAGAATATTAATATAATCAAAACTTACTATCCTAAAATAGATATGTTACAATATACTACAGGAGTTATAAATTTAAAAAATATTCGTTTTTTTAAAGATCAGGATATATTTGAATTTTCCAATGATGAAATAGAAATTTATGTAAAATATTGTTTAAACAAAAAATCTATTATCAGGGTCTATTTACCTGATAAAATCATTAAAAAATTAGGAAAGAGAGGTAAAAATGAGAATACTGGTAGTTGAAGATGAAAAAAATCTGAATGACATAATCGTTAAAAAACTTAAACTGGAAAAATATGGAGTAGACAGTTGTTTTGACGGGAAAGAAGCCCTTGATTATATATTTTCCACTGACTATGATGCCGTCATTCTGGATATTATGTTACCGAAACTGGACGGATTTGAAGTATTGAAAAAAATACGTTCTCAGGAAATAAAAACTCCCGTACTGCTCCTGACCGCGAGAGACGGTATCGATGACAGAGTAAAAGGACTTGATTACGGAGCGGATGACTATCTTGTAAAGCCTTTCGCTTTTGATGAACTTCTCGCCAGAATACGTGTTATGTTGAGAAGAACTTCAAACAATGTAAACAATGTATTTACAATAGCAGATTTAATAGTGGACTGTGATTCCCAGACGGTAACGAGAAATAACAATGCTATAAAACTTTCCGCTCGTGAATTTACCATACTTGAATATATGATCAGAAACAAAGAAAAAGTTCTCACAAGGGATAAAATCGAGCAGCATATATGGAACTATGATTATGAGGGAGGAACAAACGTGATTGATGTCTATGTGAGATATCTAAGAAAAAAAATAGATGATGACTATACTCCTAAACTCATACATACAATAAGAGGCGTAGGTTATGTTCTGAAAGTGGAGAAGGTCGAAAATGAGTAAACTTTCTATTAAATCAAAAATTACATTTTGGTATATAGGTCTTATGATAGCCCTCATAATAACTTTTTTAGGACTTATTTTCTATATAAGTGAAAACATTATAAGAAATGCTGTTTATAAAAATCTCAAAAATACTGTTACAGGAACTTTTCAGGAGATTGATTTTTATGAAAATGAACTCGATATAGACAGCGACCTCATTACTTTAAACAACAATGTTCATATATCTATTTACGATGAAAACGGATTTATTTACGGTGATTATCCTCTACTTATGAAAGATGACTTGCATTTGACGGACGGTGAGATAAAAACTGTCAAAAATAATAAGAAAAAATGGTATATTTATCAGGCAAAAAAAACTTATGGAGAATACGGAGATATAAAAGTGAGAGGAGTTATTTTGGCTTCGGAATCTGAAAATGCCCTTGAAACTATATTTTATATTTCTTTAATAATATTTCCGTTTTTTCTTATATTTACAGCCATTAACGGTTATATCATAGCAAATAATTCTTTCAAGCCTATTGAAAAAATAAGAAGTATCGCCGAAAAAATCAATGAAGGAAATGATTTATCCAGAAGAATAAATTTGGGTAAAGGAAATGACGAGCTTTCCACTTTAGCAAACACCTTTGATACGATGTTTGACAGATTACAGAGTTCTTTTGAGAATGAAGCCCGATTTACTTCCGACGTATCTCACGAACTTAGAACACCTGTATCCGTTATTATTTCCCAATGTGAATATGGAATAGAAAATTCCCAATCCCTTGAAGAAGCAAAAGATACTTTGAAAATTGTTCTTCAGGAGTCCAAAAAAGTTTCCCGTCTTATTTCTCAGCTATTGACTTTGGCAAGGATAGACAGAGGACATCAGAAACTCAATATAGAGGTTCTGAATATAAGTGAACTTGCAGAAATTGTAATCGACTCCCAGAAAAGCAGTGCCGATAAAAAAAATATTATAATTAATGAAAATATTACTCCTAATATACATATAAAAGGTGATGAAATAATGATTATGAGACTTTTTATAAATCTTATTTCCAACGCTATTACTTATGGTAAGGAAAATGGAAATATCCTTGTGGAAGTATTCAAAAATAATAATAAAATCATTGGAAAAATTTCTGATAACGGAATAGGGATTTCAGAAGAAAATATAGAAAAAATCTGGAAACGATTTTTTCAGGCAGATCCGTCCAGAACAGGAGAAAATGCAGGTCTTGGACTATCTATGGTCAAATGGATTGTAGAGGCTCATAAAGGAACTATTTCAGTGGAAAGTGAACTTGGAAAAGGAAGTATTTTTACTTTTGAGCTGCCTTATAATCTTTAACCTGTTGATTTTAAAGTATATTGTTAGGAAATCTTTTCCGAAACAAACAAAAAATTTATACCTCTCATTTTTCTTTAATATTTTTATGATATAATGATTGTACATAAAAAATAACTATAAAGATTACGGGAGGAAATTATGAAAAATAAAATTTTAAAAATAACATTATTAGGAATAACTATATTAGGACTGTCATCTTTTGCAGCAGGTAAAAAGATTTCATATTCAAATTACGCAACTAAAAGTCAGAAAGGCTACATTGGAGAAAGTAGAGCAAGAGCTATTGCCCTTTCAAGGATTCCCGGAGCGAAAAATCGTCATGTAGTAAAGTTAAAACTCGACCGTGAGGACGGAAGAATGGTTTATGAGGGAAAAGTTCTTTATAACGGTTTTGAGTATGAATTTGATATTGACGCTGTTACGGGAAGAGTCGTAAGCTGGGATGTTGACAGAGACTAATCAACATAAATTTTAAAGGAGAATTTGATGAAAAATAGAATTATAATGATAATACTTCTTGGTATTATTTTATCAGGAACTACGCTTATAGCGGCTAATACAAGAAAAAAAAGTAATAAAAAGAGAAGAGAACCCCAAACTACAAAAATAAAATATAAAGAGGTAGTCGATGCAAAACCAATGATTACCTTTGTTAAAGCCGAAGAGATTGCTCTTGCTCATGCGGGATTGACTAAAGATGATGCCAATGTTAGTAAAATTCTTATGGAACAGAAAGATAAGGAACTTACTTACAAAATCGTCCTTAATTCCGATACTAATGATTACAATTACATTGTAGGTTCAAACGAAGGAAAAATTTTGAATTATTCCTTAAGAAGCAGAGATTATCTTAACTCAAATGCAAATTATATAGGAAATGACAAAGTCAAGGAAATTATTCTCAATAAAATGCCTGAAGTTACGGAAGAAGAAATATACGAAATAAAAATAGATAAAGAAAATAATCTTCCTGTATACAAAGTCAGAGTTATTTCCAAAGGAAAAGACTATAAATTTACTCTCAATGCTTTTAAAGGGGATATTACCAAATCTGAAGAGACAGATTTTACTGCTTTTTAAGTTAAAGCAGAGATAAGAAAGGAGAATTACTATGAAAAATAGATTTTTAGCTGCAAGTCTGGGACTGTTGGCATTATTTATACTGGTAACTGCCTTTTTTACTAACAGTTATGCAAGTAAAAATGAACCCAGAAAAATAAAAATTTCCAATGCAGATATAAAGATTTCCATTGAAAAAGCTAAAGAATTGGCTATTTCTCATTCAAAAGTTCCTAAAAAAGAAGCAAAAATTTCTAAAATAAAATTAGACAAAGAAAACAGAAAATTTATTTATGAAATCGAATTTTATACTCAGAAAAAAAGATATCAGTATGACATCGATGCAAACACAGGAGAAATAATAAGTTACAACCAAAAAGATTTAGGCGTAAATATAAGCACTCTTCCTGATACAAATACAGGAAAAACTACTGTTACTAACGGTTCAACCGATAAAACAAAAGTAGATAAAACTAACTACATCGGAGAGGAAAAAGCCAAAGAAATAGCTATCTCGAGAGTTTCAGGAGCTAAAAGAAGCGATGTTGTCAGAATTAAACTGGATAAGGAAAACGGCAGAGTTGTCTACGAAGGAAAAATTCTCTACAATTATACTGAATATAAATTCGATATAGATGCTCTGACAGGAGAAATACTAAGTTGGGAAGTAAATAGAGACTAACATATTGTTAGAGCTGTTAAAGCTAAGTTAGAGCTAATTAAAACTGACATAATAAATAGAATGTAGTAAAAACTAATT
>CALIJH010000088.1 GCA_938017765.1 uncultured Leptotrichia sp. | reverse complement strand
GATATTTTCCTTTCATAAAAAAGCAGGATCAGATAAATTATGAGCAGGAACAGACTATATCTGAGGCCAAAGAGTAAATTAAAAATATAAATTAATTAAATCAATATGAGATTAAGGAGAAAAAATAATGGAAAAATTAAAAATAGTTACTATTGGAGGAGGTTCCAGCTATACTCCTGAACTAATAGAAGGATTCATAAAAAGAAAAGATGAGCTTCCAATAAAGGAAATATGGCTTGTTGATATAGAAGACGGAAAAGAAAAACTGGAAATAGTGGGGAAACTGGCTCAAAGAATGGTAAAAGCGGCAGGGATAGACTGCAAAGTACATTTGACTCTGGATAGAAGAAAAGCATTGAAAAATGCCGATTTTGTAACAACCCAGTTTCGTGTGGGACTGCTCGACGCAAGGATAAAAGATGAGAAAATCCCTTTTGAAAACGGACTTCTGGGACAGGAAACAAACGGAGCAGGAGGAATATTCAAGGCATTTAGGACGATCCCTGTAATACTGGATATTGTGAAAGATATAAAGGAACTCGCTCCCGACGCATGGCTTATAAACTTTACAAATCCTGCGGGAATGGTAACCGAAGCCGTTCTAAAATATGGAAAATTTGATAAAGTAGTAGGACTGTGCAATGTTCCTGTAAATCTTATGATGGACTGTGCAAAAATCTATAATAAGAACAAGGAAGATTTCTTTTTTCAGTTTGCGGGACTAAATCATTTTGTCTGGTATAATGTGTGGGATAAGAGCGGAAATGATATAACTTATGATCTGTGGGACAGATTGCAGGATAAAGAAGAAGTGGGAGTGAAAAATATAGTAAACTTCAATTTTGACTATGAGCAGATAAAAAATCTCGGAATGCTGCCTTGTCCTTATCATAGATATTATTACTTGCAGGATACTATGCTGAAACAGTCGCTGAAAGATTATAAGAAAAAAGGGACAAGGGGAGAAATAGTCAAAAAAGTTGAAGCGGAGCTGTTTGAACTATATAAAAATACTGAACTGCACGAAAAACCTAAACAGCTCGAACAAAGAGGAGGGGCATATTATTCCGACGCAGCGTGTGAGATTATAAACGGTATTTACAACAATAAAGGTACAATTATGGTCGTAAATACTAAAAATAAAGGAGCAATAGCGGATTTGCCTTATGATTCGGCAGTCGAGATTTCTTCGTATATAACAGCGGCAGGGCCTAAACCTCTTGATTTCGGAAGATTTCCTAATGTCGGACAGAGAGGATATATCCAGATTATGAAAGCTATGGAAGAACTTACAATAGAAGCCGCAGTTACAGGGGATTACGGAACTGCATTACAGGCATTTACTTCAAATCCTCTCATACCCGGAACTGAAATAGCGAGAAAAGTTTTGAATGAACTGCTTGACGCACATAAAAAATATTTGCCTCAGTTTAAAGAATATTATAAAAATCCTGAAAAATATAGAACAGGAGAAAAAGTATCAAAAACAGGGAAAACTGTATCCAAGGAAAAAACGGCGAAAAAAGCCGTATCTAAAACAAAAGGAGCGAAAACAACAAAAAAAGCCACAAAAAATAAAAAATAGGAATATAAATTTTAAATCCAAAAGATTTAAAAGTGGAAATAAGGAATAAATTATATCAAAAACGGGAATATAATCTATCAAAAACAAGGAGGAAAAACGGTATGGGATTCAGAAAAGATTTTTTATGGGGCGGAGCTACTGCTGCCAACCAGCTTGAAGGAGCTTATAACGAAGACGGAAGAGGTCTTGCCAATGTGGATTTGTCGCCTGTAGGAGAAGCCAGACATTCAGTAATTACAGGGGAAAGAAAAATGCTTGATTTTGAGGACGGGTATTTTTATCCTGCAAAAGGGGCAATAGACTTTTATCACAGATACAAGGAAGATATTGCGTTGTTTGCAGAAATGGGATTTAAGACTTACAGAATGTCTATCGCATGGACAAGAATATTTCCCAATGGAGACGAAGAAACTCCTAATGAAAAAGGTCTCGAATTTTATGAAAATGTTTTTAAAGAATGCAGAAAATATGGAATAGAACCTTTAGTTACAATAACTCACTTTGATTTTCCGATTCATCTTATAAAAGAATATGGAGGCTGGAGAAACAGAAAAGTAGTTGATTTCTATAAAAAACTGTGCGAAGTAATATTCAGAAGATATAAAGGTCTTGTGAAATACTGGCTTACATTTAATGAAATAAATGTTCTTCTACATGCTCCTTTTATGGGGGCAGGAATTGTCTTTGAAGAAGGAGAGGACAGAAAGCAGGTTCTGTATACTGCGGCACATCATGAACTGGTAGCAAGTGCGTGGGCTACAAAAATCGCTCATGAGATAGATCACGAAAATAAAATAGGATGTATGCTTGCTTCGGGGAAATTTTATCCGCTTACCGCAAAGCCTGAAGATGTATGGGAAGCCCTTGAAAAAGACAGAGAAAATTATTTTTTCATAGATGTTCAGGCAAGGGGATATTATCCTAATTATGCCCTGAAATTTTTTGAAAGAAATAACCTGAAAATAGATATAACTGAAGAAGATAAAAAAATATTAAAAGAAAATACTGTAGATTTTGTAAGTTTCTCATATTATACAACACGTTGTATATCAAAAGAGGCGTCGGAATTAGGCGAAGGAAATCTCCTCCACAGTATGAGAAATCCTTATATCGAAGTAACTGACTGGGGTTGGGGGGTTGATCCTTTAGGCTTCAGAACTACAATAAATGAAATCTATGATAGATACCAGAAGCCACTATTTGTCGTGGAAAACGGACTGGGAGCGGTAGATACTCCTGATGAAAACGGTTATGTGGAAGATGACTACAGGATAGATTATCTGAAAGCCCACATAAAAGCAATGAGAGATGCGGTTGTCCTTGACGGAGTGGATTTGCTCGGATATACAACATGGGGACCTATAGACCTCGTCAGTGCGGGAACGGGAGAAATGAAAAAAAGATACGGATTTATCTATGTGGACAGAGATAATGACGGAAACGGAACATTGAAGAGAAGCAAAAAGAAAAGTTTCGACTGGTATAAAAAAGTAATAGCAAGTAACGGAGAAGATTTAGAATAGAATATAAAAAGGAAAAATTTGTAACTTGAACAGATATTATTTTATATTGTTTTTGTTATTCGGATTTTTCCTTTTATAATTTTATTCTTTTACAGTTTTATTAATGAATAACAGTTAATGAAATAACAGACAATGAAAGGAGAAATGAATGCTGGCTGATTATCATATTCACTGCAAATATAGTGATGATTCCGAAGAAGACCTTGAAAAAATTATAGAAACTGCTATAAACAAAGGGATTGGCGAGATATGTTTTACTGACCATGTGGATTATGGAATAAAACTGGATAAAGATGTCTTTGAGAAAATAGATGAAAATGCGAAGAAGGACTGGATTAAAAAAATCGGAAGAATAGATTTGAATGTGGATTATCCTAATTATTTTAAAGAAATTGAGGAATTAAGGGAAAAGTATAAAGATAAAATCACAATAAGACAGGGACTGGAGTTTGGAATGCAGGTTCATACAATAAAAGATTTTCAGAAACTGTTTGATAAATATAAGGAAAAATTTGATTTTGTGATACTTTCCTGTCATCAGGTGAATGATAAGGAATTTTGGACAAACGAATTTCAAAAGGGAAAATCGATTGATGAATATAATGCTGAATACTATGAGGAAATTTACAGGGTAATGAACAGATACAGTGATTACAGTATTTTAGGACATCTTGACCATATACAGCGATATAACGAAACAATATATCCTTTTGAAAAATCGAGGGAAATTATTGTAAAAATTCTGAAAAAAGTGATAGAGGATAATAAAGGTATTGAAGTGAATACGTCGAGTTTCAGATACGAACTGAAAGAACTTACTCCTGAAAGGGATATATTGAAACTTTATCATGAACTGGGCGGGAAAATAATTACAATAGGTTCTGACGCTCACAAGGCGGAAAATGTGGGAGAGCATATTCCGTACATTCAGGAGGAACTCAAGAAAATAGGATTTATCGATATATGTACTTTTGATAAGATGAAGCCGATATTTCATAAATTATAGAAATATAGTGAAAATTTTTTAAAATTGAACTGAAAAACTGCATCTGTTTTTTATTTATATATAAATTAACAGTTCGATATTAAAGGAGCTTCACTATAAATATTAAGGAGAATCAAGTATGAAAATAAATCATGTGGCAATTTATGTAAATGATCTGGAAAAAACTAAGGAATTTTATACAAAATATTTTCAGGCAAGGGCAAATCAGAAATATCATAATAAAAATACGGGATTACAGACTTATTTTTTAAGTTTCCCGGATAGTGAGGTAAGGCTGGAAATAATGACACGTCCTGAACTTTCGACAAGGAAAGATAAAATTATGAATGAAGGGTTTATTCATCTGGCTTTTAGCGTTGGAAGCAAAGAAAAGGTTGATGAACTGACGGAAAGACTTATAAAAGACGGATATAGCTGTCTGAGTGGACCGAGAACTACGGGTGATGGATATTATGAGAGCGTTGTAGAAGATTGTGAAGGAAATTTGATTGAAATAACGGAATAAGCAGTAATATTAAGAATGTAATATTAGGAATTAAAACTTATGGTGAAATTCTTTTAATACTGAACTATTAAAAACTGGATATTATTTCTCAGTCCAGTTTTAAAAGGGTTTTACTATAATAATTAAAAAAGTAAGGGATGAAAATTATGTTTAAAAAAATAGAAAAAAACGGATTTTATTATGGATTTCCTGTAATACTTATGACAACAAAAGATAAAGAAACAGGTAAAAATAAC
>CALIJH010000087.1 GCA_938017765.1 uncultured Leptotrichia sp. | reverse complement strand
TAAGAGTTTCTATTTCTTATAGTCCTGCAATGGAGTGAAATTTATCCATTATTCCGAAAGATAACATATTCATAAAATCACTGTCCAGATTGATTTTATCCCAATTTCCCACTTTTTTTACTTTTAGTTTCATTCCTTTTTTATTGTAATATTTAACATCTCCATTTTTTAGTTCTTTTACCATATATTTTTCAAACTCTTCTGCAAAATATTTTTTTGAGTCATTTTTTGACATTTTTTTGATTTTTTCGTTTATTTCAGGAGATTTTTCAAAATTTTTCCGAAACTTTTCGGCTTCCTGTCTCAAATCGGGACCTCTGTAATCTATAATAATCACTGCTTCATTTCCGTCAACACGGATATTGTTTATTTTGTATTCCGATTTTCTGTGTCCTTCCGTCATTATCTCTCCGATACTGTTCATTATAAAATAACCTACAGAGTCTCTGTCCAGTCTGTTTGCTATCAGGAGTTTTTCTCTTTCTTCTTTCCCTCCTGTCTTATGATAAATCATAATTTTTTCTATTTCTTTTTTTATTTTTTCTTCGGCTTCTTTATTATCGTGGGCAGAAAAGCCTAATACAGTTAGAAGCGGAAATATGAACAAAATCAGTCTTTTCATTATTTTATATCCCTCCGTTTTATTTTAAATTTATTAAATTGGTAACTGCTTTATTTGCTTAATTGTACATCATTTCCCTTATAAATCCCTTATTAACTTGTGTTTTCCGTTGGGTTGTATATTTTTAATTTTTTTATTATGAGATTTTCAAAGTAATAAAAAATTTAAATGAATGTTTTGATTTTTTCCAATACTGATTATAATTTATTACTAATCGAAATTTTATAGCAAATACCGAAAGGTAGAACAGAATAGGGATGAAAATACAGAATATTAGAAGAATTAAAGGAAACAATGGAAAACTAATATATTATTTAATTATATATATTATTATAACAATAAAAGATATAGAGAAAAAATTAAAAGGACTAACTTCTGCTTTTTACAGAAGTCAATCCTTATTTACAAGTTAAAATTGAATATATCCAACTTTTTGAAATCAGTATGGAATGTTTTATTTTCCAAGGATGTATTCATAATAATTTTTATATTGTAATCCTACATTTTTTAAATCTCTTTCTTTTGCGATATTGTAGGCATTTTCTATTATTTCATCCATATTTTTTACTTTTTCATTGACAATATTTACTATTTTTTTATAAAATTCGTCATTATTTTTAGCTTTAAAACAGTTTATCCCGTCTTTTAGCCAATCTTCATAAACAGGAATATCCCTAACTACTAAAGGCAATTTTGACGAAAAAGTTTCCAATACGACTATTCCCTCATTTTCTTCATAAGTCATGAACAAAAACAGTTTTGCCGCACTAAATGCTCCTATAAGCTCTTCTTTTTCCACATATCCCGGAAAAACAAGATTTTTAGGAGGATTTTCTATTATTTTCTGTATTTTTTTAGGAAGCATTGATTTTATACTTGATGAACCGAACCATAAAAACTGATAATCACTGCATCTTTCAACTAATTTCACAAAATCTTTTATTCCTTTTCTTTCAAAAGGCAATCCCGCAGTTATTATAAGCGGTTTATTGATTTTATATTTTGTTAAAAACTTTTTTTTCAGTTCTTCACTTTTTTTGAAAATATTAATATTTACGCCGTTTGATATAACTCTTATTTCTTTTTCTTTCTTTAAATATTTCTTACTTATGAGGTTTTTCGTATACTCTGAAGGAGAAATAAGGTAATCTGCACCATTATAGGATTTTTTTGCCCAAAATTTTATTATCGGAGCAAGCTGATTACTCCAATGTATACTTCCTTTAAAATCTTCATAAGTAGTATGAGTATGGTAAATAACCGGCTTTTTCTTTTTCTTTGCTTTTTTCAACATTTTCCATGATTTTACCCCTAATGTATTTATATGGACAATGTCATAATCATCGTCAGGATTTAGAGTGTATTCCACATTATTTGCTCCAAGGGCTTCTACCTGATGATTTAATGCTTGCCCAACGCCTGATCTGCTGAATGTACTTTTCCCCTCTGAAAATAGTAAAACTTTCACGACTATCATACTCCTCTATTGTTTTTTTATAGACTGCTTCTACTCTGTCTCCAAATTTTTCGGCTGTAAAGTCCTGTGATACATTGTAGGCATTTTCTATTATTTTTTCTCTAAATTCCTTATTCTCTTTCAACAATTTTATATTATTTATAAATTCTTCCTCATCTTTGTAAACAAGACCCGCCTCATTTTTCACAAGTAAATCTTCCAGGTTTAAATCATATCTTGCATTTACAGGAGTCTTTGCAGCCATAGCCTCAACAAAAGTCAATCCCTGTGTCTCTGAAATACTTGCGTTTAAAAATACATCTCCCATTTGATAATAAACAGGAACTTTATCATGAGGCACTTCTCCTGTGAAAATAACTCTGTCATTTATTCCAAGCTTTTCTGCCTGTTCTTTTAAGTCCTCTATTACAGGCCCTCTACCGACTATCATAAACTTGTAAGTTTCATCGGTTATTTTTGAAAACATATCTATAAGTACATCAATACTTTTTTCTTTTGCTATTCTTCCTATGTAAACACATAGAAAATCAGTGTCTTTTATTCCAAAATTTTCCCGCATAAACCTGATTTCTTCATCCGTATAGTTTTCCCTGTAAAATTTATCCAGTTCTATTCCCGTAGGAATTATATTCATATCTTTATCCACATCATAAGAATAAAGTATATCCTCAACTTTTCTTGTAGGTACTATGAGGGCATTACATTTTTCACAGTAAAATTTACTTATTGCAGCTGCAAGTTTTTTTGCGGGAACTGTAAAATGTCCTCTTGTTACATAATGAGTGTAATATTCATAAAGAGTGTGATATGTATGGACTAACGGTATTTCCAAATTTATTGCGGCAAATCTTGCAAAAGTTCCTACTCCCCATTCAGTTTGGGAGTGTATTATATCAAGTTCCAGTCTTTTTATTTTTTTTATTATTTTAGAAGAATACAGCATCCCCAGTCTATACTGGGGCAATGGTTTAAATTCCACACTCGGTATCCTTAAAACATTAGGTTCGACAGTCGGTGCATCAGGGTCTGTCGTAGTTATAATATAGACTTTATGCCCCTTTTTTCTTAATTCTTTTTCCAATGTCAGTATTGAGCTTACAACACCGTTTACTTGAGGTCTGTATGTATCGGAAAATATTCCTACTCTCATATTTTCTCCTTTTATACCAAATACTTTCAATCTCTTTCAGGCAGTTCCAAAAAAAATTTCCCTGTTTTTCCGCTTCTGTAATCTTTCAGCACTCTTCTTGCTACCGTTTCATAATTATGTTCCTCATTTTTGGAAATGCCCAGTCGTTTTTCAAGCAGTTCAAGTATTTTATGATTTTCCATTTCTTTTATATTTTTATCTTCTATGTATTCTTCAAGGTCATACACTTTTACAATGTCCTCTATCTTATTTAAAATTTTTAATTTATCAAAAAATTTCATCGCCACTTCTTCTATAGGCAGCACATTATCTTTTATGGAGCCTGTTATGGCAAGATTAAATGCTGTATTTTCGTCTTCAAATTTAGGCCATAGAACACCCGGTGTATCGAGCAGTTCCAATTTATCATTTATTTTTATCCACTGTTTTCCCCTTGTGAACCCGGGAGTGTTTCCGACTTTTGCCTTATTTTTATTGACAAATTTATTAATGAATTTTGATTTTCCGACATTAGGTATGCCTACTATCATTGTCCTTAGTTCAGTCTTTCTAAGCCCCTTTTTTTTCATTTTTTCGAGTTTCTCTGAATAAATGCTGTCCGTTATTTTTCTCAGTTCATTGAAATTTGTACCTTTTTCCACACTGAGGGCAACAAAATAATCCGACATTTTATTTTCGAGAAAATAATCTTCCCATTTTTTCAAGTCTTTAGTATCAACTAAATCCAGCTTATTTAACACAACTATTTTCTGTTTATTTTTAGCCAGTTCCGATATATCGGGATTTTTACTCGATAACGGAATTCTTGCGTCCAATATTTCAATAACTAAATCTATTATTTTTAAATTTTCTACTATCAAATCTTTAGTTTTTTTCATATGACCGGGATACCAGTTTATATTCATTTTATTCTCCTTCTACTTCTTTTTTCAAATATATTCCGTCATCATCCAATGCCCTTATAAATAAAACTATTTCTCCCTTGATAGATTTTTTTTCGAGTTTTTCTATAATCTCAGAAACATTTCCTCTTATAATTTCCTCATATATTTTAGTAAGTTCTCTTGTAATCACTACATATCTTTCTCCCAAATATTCCTTTATATCTTTTAATGTTTTCAATATTCTGTTAGGAGACTCGAGTATAATTATAGTTCTTTCTTCCTCTTTCAGTTTATTAAAAAGTGTTTGTCTGCCTTTTTTTTTCGGAAGAAATCCCTCGTAGGCAATTCTCCGCATATCAAGTCCCGAGATACTCCCTCCCGTTATTATTGAAGAAGCTCCCGGAATTCCTGTTACTTTTATATTTTTTTTCAATATTTCATTTACAAGCTCAAAGCCCGGGTCGGAGATACAGGGGGTTCCTGCATCCGTTACTAGAGCTATTTTTTTATTATCTTTCAGTAAATTTAAAATATTTTCTATTTGATGAAATTTATTATGTTCATGATATTGGTACACCGTTTTTTCTATTTCATAATGATTGAGCAACCTTTTGGTTACTCTGGTATCTTCGGCAAATATATAATCTACTTCTTTCAGAACTTTTAACGCTCTGAATGTTATATCCTCCAGATTTCCTATCGGTGTACCGACAACATAAAACATTTTTTTCTCCTGTAATTAATTATTTTATCTGACTATTTTTTAACTCCGAGTTTTTTATTCATTTCTTCTATTGCTCTTTTTAGCTGTACATCTCCCGCAGCTATGATTTTTTTAGCTTCTTCTTTTCCTTTTTCCTTTATGAGTATTTCTTCGACTTCTTTTTCCCTGTTTTTTCTTGCCTGTTCGGAATCATTTGTATATCCTTTCAGTGCAAGCAACTCTTCCATAGGGACTTTTATATCAGGCTCTATTCCTTTTTCATGGATATAATTTCCTTTAGGTGTGAAATATTGAGCGATAGTCAGTTTTACAGCATCTCCTGTTCTCAAAGGTAAAACTTGCTGTACAATTCCTTTACCGAAAGTTTTTTCACCTATTATTGTACCTCTTTTATAGTCTTTTATCGCTCCTGTAACTATTTCCGAAGCGGAAGCACTACCTTTATTTACTAATACTACCAAAGGAAAATCTCCAAGATATTTACCCGTTCTGTTATATTTTTTCTCCTGACCGTCTTTATATTTCAATGAAACTATAAGCTCCTGTTTTAAAAATAGTGATGAGATATCCTGTGCTTCTTGCAAAGAACCTCCTGGATTTAATCTGAGGTCTAAAATAAGTCCCTTCATCCCCTGTTTCTGAAGTCCCTCTATAGCTTTTTGAACTTCGGCTCCTGCATGATTTCCAAATCTTAACAGACTCACATACCCTATTCCGTTATCAAGCATTTTGCTTTCTACAGTTTCAAGTTTTATTTTTGCTCTTGTCATAGTTAATTTTAATGGTTCTTTTCTTCCCGCTCTGACAATTTCGACATTGACTTTGGTTCCTTCTTTACCTTTCAGCAGTTTTACCGTTTCATTCGCAGTAAGAGGCAATATATCCTTATCGTCTACTTTCGTTATCTTATCTCCGATTTTTATTCCCACTTTTTCCGCCGGACTTCCTATGAAAGGTGATGTTACTTCGAGAGCTTCTCCTTTTTTCTTCTGGATACTCATTCCTACGCCTACATATTCTCCCTCCATATCCTCGGAAAAGTTTTTCAAATCTTCCTGGGACAGATATTCGGAATAAGGATCGTTCAGTCTGTTTACCACTCCTGTTACAGCTGCTTTATAAAGTTCATCCTTATTAGGTGTTTCCTTTCCGACAAATTTATTATCAATAATGTTGATAACGTCGACTATTCTGTTCAGTTCAGCAACATCTTTGGAATAATTGGCGTTGCTATTTTTATCGTTTCTTGCAGATTTTATTATTGTAGCAGTACAAAATACCGGTATACTTATCAGTATAAATCCTAATATCAGGTACAGCAGTTTGTTCTTTTTCATCAATTTCCTCCTAAATTTTGTTTAATTCGATATAATCAGCATTAAAAACTCTTTATTTCCTTTAGTTCCTCTTATAGGTGATTCTTCTACACCTATCAATTTATAACTATTATCTTTGATAAAAGAAATTATTTTTTTTATTGCCTCGTCATGATACTGTTCTTCCGTTACAATACCATTTTTTCCTATTTTTTCCTTACCAACTTCAAATTGAGGTTTTACGAGCATTACGACTTTTCCTTCGGTATTCAGGAATTTATTCAAATAAGGGATGACCTTTGTCAATGAAATGAATGACACATCAATAACGATAAAATCCATTTTTTCGTTTTTTAGATTTTCCGGTTCCAAATCTTTTATATGCATATTTTCAATGGAAACTACTCTTTCATCGTTTCTCAGTTTCCAGTCAAGCTGGTTTGTTCCTACATCTACACTGTATACTTTTTTAGCACCATTCTGCAATGCACAATCTGTAAATCCTCCTGTAGACGCACCTATATCAAGGACTGTCTTTCCTGAAAAATCAAGCTCCCATACTTTTATAGCCTTTTCCAGCTTTAGCCCTCCACGACTGACATATTTCAGCCTGTCTTTTATTCTTATGACAGTTTTTTCATCGTCATTAAAATTTGTACCGGCTTTAGTAACTGTCTGTTCATTTACAATGACATTGCCCGCCATTATTTCCCTTTTAGCTTTTTCCCTTGTTTCAAAAATTTCCCTTTCCACAAGAATTAAATCCAGTCTTTTTTTCATAATTTTCCTTTTTAAACTGAAATTGATAATTATAGTAACTTAAATGATAAAACACAATTCTTATTTTTCTATTTATTTTATATTATTTTAACTATTGGAAGTCTGTTAATTATCCTGATATATACCCTTTAAATAATATTCCTACGACTATTCCCAATATACATCCCCAAAACACTTCAAGAGGAGTGTGTCCCAAAAACTCTTTAAATTCTTCACTAATTATCTCAATTCCGTCTCTTTTTTCTATACTGTCTACAAGTGTATTCAGTGCTTTTGCATGCTTTCCTGCCTGTCTTCTTACTCCTGTCGCATCATACAGAACTATCCCTGAAAATACCATAGCTATGGCAAATTCTATGGAAGCAGCTCCTTTCAGTAAAAACACCGATGTTGCCAGAGAAACTACTGTAGATGCATGGGAACTCGGCATTCCTCCTGTCTGAAACATACGTACCCACTGTATTTTTTCTCTTTTCAGCAAAGGATAGAACACTTTATAAAATTGTGCCAGAAAACACGAAATTGCAGCTACATCAAGCAATCTGTTTCCAAATATTATCCCACTACTCATTTCTTACCTTTCTTTTTGAACTCATTAAATTCTTTCGTTATTTTTCCGTCTTTGTTATTAGCCTTGAAGAAAATCAATATTCTCCCTATACTGTCGACAAAAACCGATTTTGTCTTTGAAGCCAGCTCATTCCCCAACTCCCTTGCAACTTCCACTTCCGAATTTTGCAATATTTTTACTTTTATCAGTTCTCTTTTTTTTACAGCATTTGCTATACTTTCTATAACATCATCATCTATGCCGTCTTTTCCTATTCTGACAACAGGGTCTATTTCATGTGCCATTTTTTTCAGAAAAGCTCTCTGCTTACTGGAAAGTTCCATTTTAGACCTCCATTATTATAGGAAGAATTATAGGTTCCCTATCAGTCTTTTTATTTAAAAATTCTCCCACTTTGACTTTTAATCTCTGCTTTATTTTTCCTATTTCTTTTACACCCTGTGTTTCCATATTTTCCAGCTCAAGTTTGATTAATTCCTTTGTTTCCGACAATAAACTTTCTGCGTCTTTATTATATACAAATCCCCTTGTTACAAGCTCTATCTGTTTATTAAAGTTTCCTGTCTTATATTGGGAAATGGATATTATTACAATTCCGTCATCGGCTAAATTTTGTCTGTCTTTTAATACCGCGTTTCCTATATCTCCTATACCAAATCCGTCTATGAGTGTAACTCCGCTCGGCACTTTTCCTACGTCTTTAAAACTGGATTTTGTCAGCTCCAGCTTCATTCCGTTTTCGGCAAGTATTATATTTTTCGAAGGTATTCCTACAGCTTCGGCAGATTCCTTATGTTTTTTCAACATTACATATTCTCCGTGGACAGGCATAAAAAATTTAGGTTTTACAAGATTTATCATCAGTTTTTGCTCTTCCTGACAGCCGTGTCCCGAAACATGTATCCCGATACCTTTTTCATATATGACGTTAGCATGTCTTTTCATCAGCTGATTTATGTTTTTATAAGCCGCCTTTTCGTTTCCCGGTATCGGACTTGCAGATATTACTACCGTATCTCCGTCCCTAAGCGATATATATTTATGCGAACCGTTTGCTATTCTTGACAGTGCCGCAAGAGGTTCTCCCTGTGTCCCTGTGCATAAGATAAGGACTTTATTTGCGGGAAGGGTTTCCACTTTATCTATATCTATCATTATTCCTTTTGGAATTTTTAAATATCCTAAATTTGAGCATATTTCAAATATTTTCAGCATACTTCTTCCGTCAATGGCTATTTTTCTGCCATTTTTTTCGGCTATGTATATTATCTGCTGCAATCTATGAACATGGGAAGCGAAAGCCGCCAATATTATTCTTCCATTAGCTTTTGCAAATTCTTCTTTCAAGCTTTCTCCCACGGTTCTTTCTGACAATGTAAAGCCGGGTATCTGCGCATTTGTACTGTCCGAAAGGAGTAAATCCACTCCTTCTTCCCCTAACTGTGCAAATCTTGCAAAGTCAAATCCCTCTCCGTCTACAGGCGTCAAGTCGACTTTAAAGTCTCCTGAATGAAGTATTGTAGCGGCGGGAGTTTTTATACAGATTGCATAACAGTCGGCAATACTGTGAGTTACACTTATAAATTCCACTGTAAAATATTTTGATATTTTTAAAATACTTCTTCCTTTTATTATTTTTTCTTTAGGAAGTTTTGCGTCTTTTTTTTCAAATTTAGCTTTTGCCAGTTCCAATGTCAGCCTGCCGCCATACATCGGTATGTTTTCCGTTCCCAATTTCTGATACAAATAAGGAATTGCCCCTATATGATCCTCGTGTCCATGTGTCAGAAGAAGTCCTTTTATCTTATCCCTATTGCTTTCCAGATAAGAGAAATCAGGAATTATTACGTCTATTCCCAAATGCTCGTCCTCAGGAAAAGTAAGCCCTGCATCTACAATAATTATTTCATCTTTATATTGAAATGCTGTCATATTTTTTCCGACTTCTTCTATTCCTCCGAGAGGAATGATGTACATTTTTTCTTCTTTTTTTCTGTTATCATTTTTTGCATTTGTCCCTTCATTTCTGTCAGGGAAAAATTGCGGGTTGTTTGTTTCGTTTAAACGTCCTTCACGACTCAATGCGTTATTTTGGATTTTAGTTCTGGTTCTATTCATAATATTTTTTGAATAGTCTCTTTTAAAAGGATAATCTGCTTTTTCATTTCCTTTTTTACTTTCTTTTTCCGACATTCAACGACCTCCTTTTCTTATATTTTATTTAATATTATCTTCTTCTTTTTTTTCTTTGACCTGTCTTTTGATCTGCCTGCTGTTCGGCAGTCTCTATTTTCTGTTCAGGCAGGATATTCTTTTTAAATTCGTATTTGTCCCTGTATTTTTCAATAAATGTCCTTGCCAGCTGTCCTGATGCAACTCCTCCATATCCCACTCCTTCAATTATCGATACAAAAACTATCTGAGGATTGTCTGACGGGAAATATCCCGCTATCCATGAGTGATTATCTCTGAATCCCGTATTTTGAGCGGTACCTGTTTTAGCTGAAACAGGATAATTAGGTATATATAAAATTCTGGCAGTTCCTCCGACCGAGCTGACAGGTAATTTCAGTGCATTTTTCATAAGTTTCAGATTTTTCTGACTTATATTTATTTTTCTTCCTACTTTAGGCTTATTCATTTCAACTTTACCGTCATAAGAAATAAATCTATCAACAACCGTGGGTATCATCATCACACCGTCATTGGCTATAATCTGATAAGCTGAAAGCACCTGCACAGGAGTCATAAGTACGTATCCCTGACCTATGGACATATTTATAAGATCTCCCGGCAGCCATACCTTATCCTGCTTTTTCTTAAACCTTTTCTTTTTCCATTCAGGAGTAGGCAGAACTCCAGCCTGTTCTCCCGGAATATCAATTCCCGTTTTCTCTCCCACTCCCATTTCTTTAGCATATTTTATAATCCTGTCTTTTCCTGCTCTCTGCGAGAAAACATAATAATACGTATTTACCGAATGTTCTATAGATTTATTGAAATTTGTAATCCCGTATCCTCTGCTGCTGGAATCCCTAAAAACCAATTTTCCGAATTTATACTGTCCTGTGGACATTACCGTATCATAAGGAGAAATACCCGCTTCAAGTATTCCCAGTCCTGTTATAGCTTTAAAAGTGGAACCCGGAGGATATAATCCTGCTATTCCTTTATTTACAAGAGGTTTTGCTTTGGAATTTACAAGCTCGTTCCATTGGTCGTCAGGTATTCTTGAACTTAATAAATTCAAGCTGATTTCAGGATTACTCACAAAAGTGATTATTTTTCCTGTCTTGACTTCCATAGCTATAAAAGCTCCGCTTTTTCCTGCAAAAGCCTGTGTCATATATTTTTGCAAATCAAGGTCAATGGACAGATAGACATTTTTACCTGTAACACTGGCAACGTTTTTTATTTCTTTTATTACGTTTCCGTGTACGTCCACTTCCACATCTTCTACTCCGTCCTGTCCTTTCATTATTTTATCATATTCTTTTTCGACACCTTTCTTACCTATCAGGTCATCATTCTGATATCCGTCTTTTTTCAGCTCATTATACTCTTTTTCGCTTATAGGCTTTACATTTCCTATTACATGCGAAGCGATACTATCTTCAGGATAGTATCTCTTATTATATTCTACTATATTTATTCTGTTATTTTTTATTTTTTCCACAGCTTTTAATGCTATATTTTTGTCCAAATCCTCTATAACAAGGATTGTTTTATCTATTCCCATACGTGGCTGCTTGTTAAACCTCGTTATAATATAGTCAGTAGTATAACCTGTCAGCTGACTGATCGTTTTTATATCTGATATCGTTTCTCTTATCTTTTCAGCTCGCTGTTTTTTTTCTTTAGACAGTCTTTCTTCTATCTGATTTTCATCAAAATTCTGAATTTCCCTGAGCAATGCTATATCATTGTTTGACAGCTGTTTTGTATCAATATGTATGAGTTTATATCCTGTAGTATTTTTAGCCAGCAGTTTCCCTTCTCTGTCATATATTTCTCCTCTTGTGGCTTTGATGACGTTTGACCTTATCCTGTTTTGTAACGCCCTTTCTTCATAAGTTGCCGCATTTAATATCTGAAGAGAAAACAGTCTTAATACTAAAATCAGAAAAATCAACGCCACCGTCAATATAAACATTATATATCTGGGGTTTCTTTCTTCTTTATCCAATTCTCTCATAGTTTTTCTTTTACTCCCTGAACCCTAAATTATACTTCCTTCGTGATTTACATCTTCATAAAATTCGTCCAGCTGATAATATTCCCTCGCATCCCTGCTGAATATACTTATTATTATATCTCCCGAATCTATCAGAACCCAGTTGCATTCTTCAAGACCTTCGATACTTTTTATATTTTTAGAACTTTTCTTAATCTCATTTGCTATTGCTTCAATATTTCTTGTCGAACTCCCCGTACATAATATTGAGTAATCAAAAAACGGAGATTTGCCCTGCATATCAAATACTTTTATATCCTGACCTTTCTTATCTTCGATTATCGATATAATCGAATCAATTTCTTTTTTCAGTTCTCTGTCCTGTTCCATTTTACCTTCCTTAATTTAATTATTATTCCATTTATTTTAATTTTTGGAAACTATTACTATTTTTCCGTTTAATTGATTATCAGCAATCAACTTTATTCCTCCGCCCAGCTGTTTTGCGATTAATTTAGCAGTATAAATGTCGGAAGGATTGTAAACAACTTTTATATCATTTATTTTGTTCAGTTTTTCACCTTTATATTCAGAAGATTTTACATTTTTCAGTTTATAGCCTTTTATCTTGTCGGCTGTTACCGATTTATCTCCCAATGTAATTATTTCAACAGGAAAATCTATCTGATTGTCATTACCTGTGATAAGCACAAAATCAGCTTCAGGTTTTACAGTTTTATCTTCCAGTACTTTTGCATATTTCAGCCCTGCTTCATCTATTATTGCTTCTACTTCCTTTTCATTCAGCTTACGTACTATGACAAAATTCATTGTTTCAGGTTTAGTGTAGTTTTCAGCATTATATTCTATTCCAAATTTTGCTTTCAGTTTTTCTCCTATATTTTTAGCAAAACCGTCGATATTGTTGGCATTCAGTACTTCGATTTTTTTGCCTTTTAATGTTTCCGCGGGATTGATATTTACAACAGTTTCTTCGGAATTATTTTCATTTTTTCCTGCATTGGTTCCTTTAGGCATTGAAGCCAGCATTTTTTCAAATTTCACACTGTCCACATGCTTTTCATTTCCTACTGATGCTACGGGTATCATTACACTTCCTATCGGTTTTTCGTTTTCAGTTATATATTTTATTCCTGAAGGAAAATATTTGTTCAAATCATTTAGCAATTCCGATTTGTCCAACACTCCGATATTTAGCTGTTTCAATATTCCCGTTGTAAAATACTGTTCGACTTTTTTTGTATTTGTCAGATATAAATCCTTAGGCAGCTCAAAAGTATTTCCGTCATAATAGACATAATATTTGTCATTATTTCTGAATATTCTGTTTTCACTCTTTAATTTTTCCGCATTATCAGAACACGAAACAAAAATCAATAAACTGATTATTACTAATAAAATCTTTTTCATATTATATCTCCTTCTAATAGTATTCCGTCAAAATCAATTATTTTAGTATCTACCAAATCCGAAACCTGAACATCAAGATTTATTTTATCATCCTTTTTCAGATTGATAAATACTTTAAGATAATTTTCAGTATAGCCGAAAGCTTTGTCCTCAACTATTTCTTCAATATAAACTCTCTGTTTTGTTCCTATAGTTTTTTTTCTAAATTCAGCGTATTTTTTATTGTTTAATTCTTCAATTTTTTTTACTCTTCTTTTCTTTTCCTGTGCGTCTATTTTACCTTCCAGTAACATTGCGGTTGTTTTTTCTCTGTCCGAATAAGGGAACACGTGTAAATCAGCAAAACCCAAAGAATTTAGATTTTTCATCGTATTGTTGAAATTTTCTTCTTCTTCCTGAGGAAATCCTACAATTATATCCGCAGTGAGTGCAACTTCAGGTACTTCCCTTTTTACTTTTTCAAGAATATTTACAACAAACTCGGCTTTATAATTTCTTCTCATCAAATGTAATATTTTATCATCCAAAGTCTGTACAGACACATGCAGATGAGGCATTAACTTAGGATTATTTTTAAGCATATTTAGAAATTTGTCAGTTATGGTATCAGGGTATACGGAGCTTACTCTCACTCTTTCCACCGATTTTACTGCCAAAATTTTTTCAAGTAATGTATCAAAATCCGTTTTCGGCTCCAGATCAAGTCCGTATTCACTCATATTTATGCCTGTCAGAACTACTTCCTTATATCCCTGCTCTCCAAGATATCTTATCTCTTCAAGGACATTTTCCGTATCCCTCGACCTGCTTAATCCCCTTGCATAAGGTATCTTACAATATGAACAGAATTTTGAACAGCCGTCCTGTATTTTTACAAAAGCTCTCGCCTTTTCCCTGAGTACCGTATATTTTTTTGAGCTGTATTCCTTTTCGTCAAATATATTGCTCACCTGATAATGAGATACATTTTTATTTATTATGTTAAATACATTTTCTTTTTTGGAATTACCGATTATAAAGTCTATCTCTTTCATTTCCTTTAAATCGTCCAGATTTGTCTGGGCATAACATCCTGTAGCCACTACTACCGAATCGGGATTTGTGTTTTTTGCCCGTCGAAGCATTTTTCTATTTTTCTTGTCGGCAACATTGGTAACTGTACAAGTATTTACAATATACACATCGGCTTTCTCGTCAAAATCCACTTCCCTGTAATTATGTTCCAGAAAATCTTTTTTTATGACTTCCGTTTCGTATTGGTTTACCTTACAGCCCAATGTATAAAAAGCGACCGTTTTCTCCGCATTGTTTTCACTATTTTTCATTCTTTCTTTTTCCGCATTTTCAATTTCTGTATTTCTAACCATAGACATTTGCCAGTATACCTCCTATGACAATTGCCGCTGTTTCTGCTCTCAATATTCTTTTTCCGAGACTGATTTCTATGGCACCTTTTTCTTTTAAGAAAGAAGTTTCTTCCTTTGTCATTCCGCCCTCGGGTCCTACTATGTATAAAATATTATTATCATTTTCATCTATTATATCTGCTAATGAAGCGTTTTCTGAACTTCCTTCGTAAGCATAGACAATCTTATCATATAATTCATAGTTTATACTTTGTAGCTTTGTAATAGGAGCTATCTCCGTAAACTTTACACCTTTACACTGTTTAAGGGCTTCTTTTACAGTTATATCCCATTTTTCTTTTTTTTCATTTATTTTTACAACTACCCGTTCAGTTTGAAGAGGAATTATTCTATTAATTCCAATTTCAGTCAGCTTTTTTATGGCCATATTCATTTTCTCGTTTTTCAGAATACCTATCGCAGCATCTATATTGATTTTCAGCGAGTAATCATCGTTATTTTTCTGTATTATTTTTAGTTTTATTTCTTTTCCGGATATTTCCTTTATTTCAGTTATATATTCAAATTCCCCGTCAACTGCTCTCACATCATCTCCAGCCCCAAGTCTGAAAACATTCCGTATATGATTGCAGTCAGATTTATCGGTTATTTTGATTTCATTTCCATTTATATTTTTTTTATCTGCTATAACTGTCAACAAATTTTATTCACCTCTATATATGACATCCATATATCATATTAATGTTATCTTTTATATAATGTAGTTTTTACTTAATTTCAAAATTTTCATTTCCAAACAATGTATTTTCATTTTTATGACTATTTTCCTGACTATTCTTTAGAGCTTCATTATTTCCGTCATTTTCTTTTTCTTCAAACATTTTTTCAAGTCCCAAGTGTTTATAACCATACTCGGTAACTACCCTACCTCTTTGAGTTCTTTTTATATATCCTATCTTTACAAGATACGGTTCGTAGACTTCTTCTATTGTCCTTTTATCTTCACCTAATAAAAGTGAAAGAGTTTCTATCCCTACGGGACCGCCATTATACACATTTATAATGGATTGCAGTATATTTCTGTCAAGTTCGTCAAGCCCGCTGTCATCTACTCCTAACAACCTCAAAATACCGTCAACACTTGCTTTGTCGAGTATACCCTTTCCCTCTACAAGAGCATAATCCCTTGCCCTTTTAAATAACCTGTTGGCTATTCTCGGTGTTCCTCTGCTTCTTTTGGCTATTTCAGTTATACCGTCCTCATCATAGGAAACCTGAAATATATTTGCTCCCCGTCTTATTATTTCTTTCAGTTCTTCAAGCTTATAATACTCCATACGATGAGTTACTCCGAATCTGTCTCTTAGTGGAGTACTGAGCTGTCCCGCTTTAGTTGTCGCTCCTATAAGCGTAAATTTAGGTAACTCTATCCTTATACTTCTCGCTGACGGTCCTTTTCCTATCAGTATATCGAGCTCCCCGTCCTCCATTGCAGGATAGAGTATCTCCTCAACAGAAGTATTCAGTCTATGAATTTCATCTATAAACAGAATGTCATTTTCTTCAAGGGACGTTAAAATAGCTGCCAGATCTCCTGCTTTTTCCAGTACAGGTCCTGTTGTTATTTTGAGATTTACCCCCATTTCGGTAGCAATAACTCCCGCTAAAGTAGTTTTACCCAAACCGGGAGGTCCGTAAAGCAATATGTGATCCATTGCTTCATTTCTCATTTTTGCAGCTTTTATAAATATATTCATTTTTTCTTTCAAATCTTCCTGACCTATATATTCATTGAATGTTTTAGGTCGAAGCGTTTTCTGAATATTGTCTTCACCTAATTCTTCAGAGGCCAATATTCTTTCATTGTCCATTCGTTCTCCTTAATTGAACTAACTAAATCTGTTTTAAGAACAGCATTAAAAAAAATTGGAATACAGCTATAATCCCTCCCAGAACTCCTCCTATTATTTCAATGTGTTTCAACTCTTTTTTAGAAATCTTCAATATTATGTTTTCTATTTCATCTAAAGAAAAATTAGTCATTTTTTCAACCATAATTTCTTTAAAATCAATCTTTTCTTCTACAACTTTTAAAATTTCTGCAAGTATTTCCTCTTTATTTTCTAAAATTGCCTTTTTAAAATATGACTTCAATTTCTCCATTAGCGAATCATTTACAATCATTTTTAAGAGAGGATTTTTTTCAAGAATACTTTTTTGCAGTTTTACTCCTATTATTTTATCAACAATGTCGTTTACAATTTCTTCATCCAGTTCGCTGCCTTTAAATTTTTCAGCTATATCCGCTACGGAAATCAGCTCCTGCTCAACAACTCCTGCTATGTTTTCAGTAATCTCATCTCTTCTTTTAGGAATTAGCCCCTGTATCTTAAACAACAGAAAATTTATCTCCTTTTGAGGTCTAAAAAGAAGCTTTATCGCAAGATAATTTGTAAACCAGCCTATAAGTGTTCCTACAGATACCATTATTGCGAATTGTACTATCAAATGTCCCAATTTTAATTTCCTCCGTAATTATCTCTGTTAGTTATTTCTTTTTTTATTCTTTTCTATTTTCCTCTAATATTTTCTTAGTTTTATTTTCTTAATTTTCTTATTTTTTAAAATTTTTCCTCAAATACATACTTATTACATTGTATAGTATCATATTTGACTTTGTTTTTCAAGTTAATAGTAGGAGGACGGTCCCCCCTACTACCCCCCTGCCCCGCTTCTCGTTTGCTAAGCTCGAAATATCCTTCTTCTGCTCTACTACAAATCTCCTCAATTTCTCGCTAAGCAGTTACTCGAAAATGCGGGGTGTTTTATCATATTTCTACATCTAATTTCTTGATAACTTTAAAATCATCTATTTTTAATTCCCCCTCTACATAAATCATATCGCCTTTATTATAACTCACCTTACTTTCAAAATCTATTAATATTTTTCTGTCAGAAATATTTGATTTTACATATATAGAATACTCATTTACTGTCCTATATACTTCTACTATTGCTTCAATATAAGATGAATTTTTTATAGGTTGCTCATACGTTATTTCATTAGATTTATTAACCGATGATTTAAAAGAAAAAGAACTAAAGCTTTGTCCATTTTTTTTATCATTTATTTTTATGCTTTCACATACAAAAACAATTAACAATCTTCCTTCTAATATATCTCCTTTTTTTATATCTTTCATATTTTCAAAGGTTTCTACATAATCTTCCATATCTGATAAAAAATACATCTTTAATTTTTTATTATCTGATGTATCTTTTACTAATACAAATCTTTCAATTCCGTCGACTTTAAGAATTTTTTCTACTAAATATTTTTTCATAAAATTCCTCTTTAAAATTTTTTTTATTTTTTTTGAAGCATATTTTCTATTCTTAGTTATTTCAAAAAATATTTTTTACTACTTGGCATCATTGTTTGGATTTTTATTTATCCTGTATTTCTTTATTTTTTAAATCTCCTTTTGCTATCAATTCTATTTCAGGAGCTGTTTTTACGCTTAATATATCTTCCTTGATTTCTTCGTATCTTCTTTTCTCTGCTTCGGATATATCGCTGTCATCGCTTCCGTTCAGTATATTGTCTATTTTCTTTATTGCTCCCTCTACTGTTGCTTTTCCCTCGAGTACTGCTATATTGAAGTCTTCTACAAACTGTTTCGGGTTTGATACCGCTTTTATTGTATTGTCCTCTACATAGATATTTGTATTTCTATGAGTGTCTTTTGTTGTTTCATTGGCTTTACTTAAATCAGTATTTATTGGACTTCCTTTTGATGTTCCTATTTCTACGTTTCCAATGACTGTGTTTCTTGTTATTCCCTCTTTGTCGTGCTTTTCCTGATTAAAGCCTACTCCGCCTGTTCCTACTGAACCTCCTGTCGTTGTCAGTTTATCTGTGTTGTATAGGTCTTTTCCTATATATTCTTTTACTTTGAGAGAAGAGTTATTTCCTGTAGTTCCGACTATTGCTCCTGTGTTAGTAGCTTTTCCGACAGTAAGGTTGCTTCCCTCTCCAAGTATAAAGGTACTTTGATTGTCGACATAAGTTCTGTTTCCATTTGTTTTACTTCCGCTTACGTTTAAACTTCCTGACCCGCTTCCTACAGGCATTCCTACACTTATTCCGCTGCTGCTTCCAGTAGTTGTACTCTTATTCTGTACTGATGTGATTTCAAGATTTTCTATGTTTCCTGTTACTTTTCCGCCTGTCTGGTTAAAACCTATTAATCTCATATTCTTTGTGTTGTTATGGACTTCGTCTACATTATTGAAGTTTCCATTGTAGTATATTGTTTCTTCCTTGTTTGAGTTACTTCTATTCACTGATACATTTACTGTCGTTCCTTTTACTTTTCCGTCTGCTCCAAATGATGTATTTGCTCCTATTCCAAACCCTTTTGAACTCGAATGATAGCTGTTGTTTAACTCTACTGCTTCCTTGTTTATGTTTTCTACATTGTTGTAGATAAATTTTGTGTCTTTTGCTTGTGTTCCCTTATACGTAATATTCTTTACGTTATTGTACGTTATACTTGAGTTTTCGTCAAGTCCCCTTATTGTTGTTACTACTGCACTTTCTTCGTGCGAACCTGTTTCATTCTTGGACTTGTTAAATCCTACATTTATACTTCCGCTTAAGTAAAAATCATTGTTCGACTTAAAGTTACCTGAACGTATATCTTCCATTGTTACTTTACTTCCGTCAGGTTTTGTTATGTTATTTTTTAAACCGCTTACAGTTCCCGTTACAAAGTTTACTGCATTTACTGCTCCTCCTACCTTATCCCCTCTTC
>CALIJH010000086.1 GCA_938017765.1 uncultured Leptotrichia sp. | reverse complement strand
AGTCAATATATTTTTAGGGATATTAGGAACTATGTTAGGAACAATTCCGGGAATAATTATTTTCTGTATTGCATTAAATTTTAACTGGGTAGTAACAGCACTTTCAGCATTATTTATCCCTTTTGGAGCAAAATACGGCTATTTGATATTTATGAAGAGGGATTTTAAATTTGAGGGCTTTAAAATATCAATTTTGGAAGCACTTCTAATAACAGTGATATCCTTAATAGTTGTATATATTTTAAATGCAATAGATCTAACTAATATTCTCTATAGTGAATTTAAAGGAGAACATTCTTATATTTCTCTTTTTTCAAAATATTTTTATAATCTGTTTGAAGTATCTGTAATAAGTAATCAGCTCATACTTAGTGAAGTAGCTGTATTAATATCCGGATTGGCAGTTGAGTTGGGAGTGAGATTTATTTGACTAAAAAAATATATCTTATCTTCCTCTTGACAAATAAAAAAAAAGTAGTATACTATTTATAGAGTTATAGGTGTTTTATAAACTTAATAAGGAAATCGGTTGAAATCCGATACAGCCCCCACTACTGTGAAACTGACGAAAGTACATAAAACCACTGAAATATAATTTTGGGAAGGGTACGAGTAGGATGAAGTTAGTCAGGAGACTTGCCTAATAATTTTTCTATTAAAATTTTCTGGGAAGGGAAAATTTGATATACATCAATAAAAATAAATCAACGGCGATTTAGTTTTTTATAGTATTGTTATACGGTGTTGCATAACATTTATTATAGAGCTTTTGACGTGTATTGAATTCGGCTTTCAGCTGATTTTTTTTTAACCTGAATAATTCTCGCATGTAAAACAGGAATTTTATTTTTAAGGAGAAATAAGAATGAAAAAAAGAACATCATCATTTTTAGTTTTAATCGGGCTATTTTTAGTTGTAGCAAACGGTTATTCAATGCATATAATGGAAGGATTTCTACCTCTGAAATGGGTAGTAGTATGGTTTGTTATCTGTATTCCGTTCTGGATTATAGGGATAAGAAAACTTCAGAATATTTCTAAAGCCGGTGTGCAGGATAAAATGACACTTGCATTGGCAGGAGCATTTATATTTATACTTTCGGCATTAAAAATACCGTCAGTAACAGGAAGTTCATCACATCCTACAGGAGTAGGACTTTCGGCTATATTATACGGTCCTTTTGTAACTTCCATATTAGGGACGATTGTATTGATATTTCAGGCGGGATTACTTGCGCATGGAGGATTTACAACTTTGGGAGCGAATACGGTTTCAATGGCAATAGCGGGACCTATTGTATCATATTTGATTTACAAAGGGCTTACTAAAAGAAACAGAACCCTTGCAGTATTTTTAGCAGCATCTGTAGGAGACCTCGCTACATATGTCGTTACATCATTCCAGCTGGCACTTGCTTACCCTTCTGCTGACGGAGGGATACTAACTTCATTTATAAAATTTGCAATGGTATTTGCGGTAACTCAAGTACCTTTGGCAATTATTGAAGGACTGTTGACAAATGTGGTAATGAACATACTTGAGAAATACAATGTAAAAGGGGTGGAAGCATAATGGAAGAAAATAAAAATAAAAGTGTATTCAAAAAGAATATGATTTTAATTATAATAATACTTATAATAGGTATTGTACCTCTGCTTATGGTGAAATCCGAGTTCGGAGGCTCCGACGATAAAGGGGAAGATATAATAAAAGAAATAAATCCTGATTATGAACCTTGGGCCAACAATTTAATAGAATTGCCCGGTCCTGAAACGGAAAGTCTTCTGTTTGCTTTACAGGCTGCCATAGGTGCAGGAGTTATAGGATATGTGTTAGGCTATTTCAAAGGCGAAAGAAAGAATGTTAATAGATAAAATATCTTACGGAAATCCGATAAAAGATATGAACCCCGGAATAAAGTTTATACTGTCAATGACGACATTAATATTTTTACTTTACACCGGAAGTAAAGTAGTATTTATTTTTAACCTTATACTATTTAATTTGCTTCTTTTATTTGTTGTAAAAGTAAAAATATCAGACTTGTTAAAACTGAACTTTATTCCGGCTTTATTTATTTTGACGACTGTAATTTCCTTGTTATTTATAAAATCTGATATATGGGCATTTTTATTACGTTCATTTTCAGCAATAGCAGTGGTATATTTTCTTATCTGTTCGACACCCGTCATAGATTTGGATTATATATTTGCAAAATTGAAATTTCCCAAAATATTCAGGGAAATGTTCCTACTCATTTACAGATATATATTTCTGTTGTCTGATAATAAGGAAAAATTGCAGAATGCACAGGAAGTGAGACTTGGGTACAGTACTTTCAGAAACGGTATGAAATCATTTCCAATGCTCGTAGTCGCAATACTGAAAAAAACATATTACTATAATCTAAATTCTATAAAAGCCGTAGAGTCAAGATTAGGGAAAGAATTTATTTTTTCCCATAGAAAATATAAAAAAATCGGGATTGAACTAATTTTTGTAATATTAATATTTATAATAAATCTATATCTGGTGGTAAAATATAATGCTTAGACTTGAAAATATAACCTTTTCCTATGATAAGGAAACGGAAGCTCTCAAAGATGTGAGCCTGAATATTGAAAAAGGGAAGAAAACTCTGTTTTTAGGAGAAAACGGCTCGGGAAAATCCACTTTATTTCTGATAATGAACGGACTTCTTCAGGCACAGAAAGGAAATATCTATTTTGAAGGTGAAAAAATAGTGTATAGAAAAAAGGACCTTGAAAATCTTAGAAAAAAAGTAGGGATAATTTTTCAGGATCCTGAAATACAGATTTTTGCTCCTTTAGTTTTTCAGGAAGTGGCTTATGGACCCGAGAATCTTGGTTATTCCAAAGAAAAAGTAGAAAAAAATGTAAACAGGGCAATGAAAGAAATAAATATAGAAAATTTGAAAGATAGACCTTGTCATCATCTCAGCTATGGACAGAAAAAAAGAGTGTCTATAGCTGCAATTACAGTAATGGAACCTGATTTACTGATTTTAGATGAACCTACTGCGTGGCTTGATTCCAAAAATACAAGGAGAGTATCAAAAATTCTTAAAGGTTTTTCCGAAGCAGGAAAAACTCTGATAGTATCGACACACGATACAGATTTTGCATATGAATTTGCTGATTATATCTATGTCCTCGATAAAGGCAGAATAGTCAGACAGGGAAATAGAGATGAAGTTTTTGAAGATTTTGAGTTTTTAAGAAAATTGAATTTAAATATTCCAAATGTGTTAAAAATAAAGAGTTACCTGAAATATAAACAACTTGATGAAAATGATTATTATAAATTCTTGGAGGAAAAAAATTTACTATGAAAAAAATACTCATATCGGGAGCAATGAGCGGAAGCGGGAAAACTACAGTCAGCAGTATACTGATGTCGGCATTTGAGAATGTGGCACCTTTTAAAGTGGGGCCTGACTATATTGACCCCGGTTATCATGAACTTTTTACAGGGAATAAATCTCATAATCTGGATGCTTTTATGTTTGATGAAGATACGTTGAAACATATATTTAAAACAGGAGTAAAAGGACGAAATATAGCCATAGTCGAGGGGGTTATGGGACTTTATGACGGTATAGGGCATGAAAAGGATAATTTCAGTACGGCACATATATCGAGGATCTTGGATATTCCTGTGATACTTGTAGTAAACGCAAAGGGGATTTCTACAAGTATAGCTGCTGAAGTTTTAGGCTTTAAATTATTTGATAAAAATGTTAAAATAAAAGGAATCATTCTAAATAATGTTTCATCGGAAAAATTGTATCTAAATCTTAAAGAGGCTGTAGAAAGGTTTACAGGAATAGAATGTTTAGGGTATTTGCCAAAAAATGACAAACTGTCTGTAGAAAGCAGACATCTGGGACTGAAACAGGCTTTTGAGCTGAAAGACTCCGAAGAGCTTAGGGAAAAGAAAATTCTTTTTAAAGAGATTGCTGAAAATTGTCTGAATTTAAAAAGAATATATGAAATAGCCGAAGAATTTGAAACTGACGGTGGAATGGACGAATTTAAGCCGATAGAAAATCTGAAAAATAAATATAAAGGTAAAAAAGTCGGAGTAGCAAGGGACGGAGCATTTTCTTTTTATTATGAAACCAATCTTGAGTTGATGAGGTTTTCGGGCTTGGAAATAGTGGAGTTCAGTCCTGTGAGAGATAGAAAACTTCCTGACAATCTTGATTTGATATATTTCGGAGGAGGATATCCCGAGCTGTATTATAAGGAGTTGTCAGAAAATGTGTCTATGAAAGAAAGCATAAGACAAGCTTATGAAAACGGAGTGAAAATATACGGAGAATGCGGGGGCTTTATATATCTTACAAAAAGATTAAATCTAATTGACGGAAATTATGGAGATTTTTGCGGAATTATAGATGTGGAAATCTCTATGAGAAACAGACTGAATATTGGAAGATTTGGCTATATAAACATAGAAACGGGAGAGGGAATTAAAACGAAAGGTCATGAGTTTCATTATTCGGAAATTTCTACGGACAATGAAAATAAAAAAGACAATACACATTTTTATAAAATCGAAAAAAATGACGGAAGAAACTGGACTTGCGGTTATAAGAAAAAAAGTTTACTCGCAGGATATCCGCATATTTCTTTTTATTCAAATATAGAGTTTTTTAAGTATTTATTAGAAAAATTGTAAAAATATTCGGAAATAAATTTTTTAAACTGATAGCAAGATTGATAGCCGGAAGTATACAAATAGAAATATAAAAATAAAAATAAAAATAAAAATAAAAATAAAAATAAAAATAATAATAATAATAATAGGTCGTT
>CALIJH010000085.1 GCA_938017765.1 uncultured Leptotrichia sp. | reverse complement strand
AAATGATAGATATAAGAAAATTGACAAAATTAATATTGATATAATAAAAAAAGTAAAAATGTATAAAAAATAAGTAATAAAGATAATATATAATATATATACAATGAAAACAAGTAAAAATGGTATAATACTTTTAAAAGAATGAAAGGAGTAAAAAATGAATTTAGAAAAATATCAAGATAAAATTAATGAATTGAACAAAAGAGAAGAAAATATGAGTTACAAAGAATTTAAAGAAGGAATAATTAACTATATGTATCAAAAAGGATTGGAAAATGAATTAAAAGATGATTGGTACAATAATAAAAGAGGATTAAATAATAAAGATATGGTAATAAAAAGTGAATTATCTTCTCAAATAAGAAATGTACTTTATGATGAATATAACAGTTATTTAGGTGATAGAACTCCAAAAGGAAAAATTGAATATCTTGAACAAAGAGCAGAAGAATTTGGTTTACATTTAGATGTTTCTGCACAAATTGAAGAATTTAAAACAGATGAAATAGAAAAAGATTGGGAAAGAAAATTAAAATCAGATGATGAAGGTTACTATATTACAAATTTTGATAATGCTTATCATTATCATTGTAGTGGTACTTTATTTGTAGATGCCAAAACTATTGAAGAAGATGTAAATGAAGATTTAAACAAATTAAAGAGTTTTGATGAAACTGGTGTTGAAGAAGTTTATTCTTTTAAACTTATTAAATTAGAAGATGTCAAAAAAATGATTGAAGAAAAAATTAAAGATAATAAAGAAAGCGATTATTTTGAAGAAAAAAATAAGTTATTTGAAGAAATGTTTAAAGAATTTATAGAAGAAAAAATAGAAAAAATAAAAAATGGTGAAGATTTAATGTTATCTAATTATCAAAATAAAGAAGATTTTATTGATGTTTTAAAAGATTTAGGATATAAAAATGCTTATTTATTAGAACATACAAGAAATATATATAGACTTTCTGAAAAATACTTTGAAGAAAAAAACATAGCTTACCCAGAAAGATATGGAAAAGAAATCTTAAACACAAATATAAAAGAAAAAAATATTGAAATGGAAAAAGGAGTTTGAAAAATGAACTTTGAAAAAATTAAAAATCAAATTATGGAATTAAACATAAAAGAAGAAAATATGAGTTTTAATGAGTATAAAGAAACTATAAAATCTTATGCACTAGAAAAAGGAATGGAATATTTGGAAAATAATAGAAATAAAAAAGAAGATTATATAGAGTATAAACATGTAGAAAGAGCTATTCTTTATGCTTTTCAAAGTGAATTTGAAAGCTTTTTAGGGAAAGATTATTCAAGTTTAAAGGAAAAAGTTGAATTTGTTTCAAAAAGAGCTGAAGAATTTGGACTACATTTAGATGAAAAAGGGAAAATTTTAGAAACTCAAACTCAAAAAAATAAAGAAGATACAGAGGAATATATTAGAATGTCAAAAGATATGATGGAATATATTGAAACAGACTTAAATCCAGAAAGTTACTTTGTAAAAAACTTATTAAGAAATGAAAAAGAAAGAACAAGATTTGAAATTGAAGAAATTATTTCAGAAGTTCAAACATTAGATTTTGAAAATAATGAATTTGAAACAGGTTTTGTAAATATAAAAGATTTGAAGAAAATAATTAATAAAAATTCTAATGCTGACATAGAATATTTCAAGCAAAAAGATGAAGTTCTAAAAGAATTTATAAAAGAAAAAATAAAAGATGATACAACTGATACAATTATGATGAACCATGTTATTACAGAGAATATGAGAAATTTAGGTTATAAAAATTCATATTCATTAGATGATAGTGATAAAATTAATTTTGTTTTAAATAAAGAATTTCCAAATTATGATGAAAAATATAAATATTATAAAAATGTACTTTTAAATGAAGAAAAAGAAAGAAATGAAAAGGAAATAGATTTTGAAAAATAAGGAGAAAAAAATGAATATTAAAGAAAGAATTAAAGAAATTAATGATTTTGAAAATTATGAAATGACAATTAGTGATGTAAAGTTAGGAATTATAGGATACATGTATAAAAAAGGTTTTGAATTAGAAAAAAACGATCCTTATTATAAGGAAGATGAAAGAAAAGAAAAATGTGCAAATATAGTAGAACATTATAATTTAGAATATAATATTAGAAATACTGGTTTAATTGAATTTCAAAGTGTTTTAGGTAATTTACCTAATGCAAAAAAAGTTGATTTTATAGAAGGTTCAGCTGAAAGTATTGGTTATCATTTAAATGATAAATATGCAATATCAGAATTTGCTGCAACATTAGAATTTGGTGGTAAAGAAGAATATGATAAAAAAATATTAGAAATCTCAAAAAATATTGAAAAAGAAATTGAAAAAGAAACAGAAATATTAAGATTTTTACCTAGTTTTTATAAAGATGCTACTTTTGGAAAATGTGATTATATTTCTGATGTTGAAAAATTAGTTGAGTTAAAACAAATTGATAATCCATATACAAAAATACTAGAAAAGAAAGATGAACTTTTAAAAGATTTAACAAGAGAAACTATAAAAGAAGGTAAAACACAAATTAAAGATATAGTAACAAACATAAAAGACATATTAGAAAAAGAAAATTATGATAGTGAAAGACTTGAAATATTAGATTTTAAAATTGCAAATACAGTTAAACAAGTTATAAAAGAAGAATATCCAGAATTAGAAAAAAATAAAAAAAATACAGAAATAGAAATAGAATATTAAAGAAAGGAAGGAATATAAATGGCTTTAATAGATAAGTTTCAAAGTTATGAAGATATGAAAAAAGCAACAAGACTTGCTTTGTTTGAAAGATTTTACGAAGATAATAAATATAGTATGGAAAAAAATGGTGGAATTAAATATGAAAAATTAGAAAAGTTTTTTTTAGAAACTGGATATACAATTATAAAAGATAGTACAAAAAAGAAAAAAATAATAAGAAAATAAAGTCTTCTTATAAAATTGAGGAAAATGACAGGATAGAAATATTTATACCTGAAACGGAGCAAACTGAAATAATTCCTGAGAATATAAAGATAGATATCATTTACGAAGATGAGGATATTGCCGTAATAAATAAAAATGCGGGGCTGGTAGTACATCCTGCTCAGGGGCATTATTCTGGAACCCTTGTAAATGCGATCTTGTATCATATAAAAGATTTATCGGGGATAAACGGAGAAATAAGACCGGGAATAGTACATAGACTGGACAAAGACACAAGCGGACTCATAGTAATAGCAAAAAATGATAAGGCTCATATAAATCTTGCGAAAATGTTTCAGGAAAAAAAAATAAAAAAAACTTATTTGGCAATATTAAAAGGAAAACTGACTAAAGAAAAAGGAAGAATAGTAACACAAATAGGTCGTGATACTGATGACAGAAAAAAAATGACGGTCATAAAAGGAAATGACAGAGGAAAAGAAGCTATAACAAATTATAATGTAATATGCTCAAATGAGCTGTTTACATTAGTTAAAGTATATATTGAAACAGGGAGAACACATCAAATAAGGGTTCATATGAAATATATGGGCTATCCCATATTAGGAGATATGGTATATGGACGTAAAGATAGTGAAAAAAGGCAGATGCTTCACGCATATAAGCTTGAGTTTTTACACCCTGTTACAGAAAAGCCGATGAAATTTATATCGGAAATACCTGAAGATTTTAGAAAAGCATTGAACAATATAAAACTTGAATTTGATTTGAATGATTTATAAGTTATTTAAAGGAGTAATATGAGTACGTTAAGAGAATTTGATGAAAATTATAAACAAATAATAGTGGGAGTAGATGAGGCAGGAAGAGGTCCTCTGGCAGGTCCTGTTGTAGCTGCGGCTGTCATCATAATTCAGTATTTTAAAGAACTCGAAGAAATAAATGATTCAAAAAAATTGACGGAAAAGAAGAGAGAGCAACTGTTTGAACTGATAATTGAAAAATGTGTTGTGGGAATAGGTATAGCCGATGAAAAAGAAATAGACGAAATTAACATATTGAATGCTACATTTTCAGCAATGAGAAGAGCGATAAAAAAAGTAAATGAGAAAACGGCTTTTGATATTGTCCTTGTAGACGGAAATCATAAAATAAGGGAATACAATGAGAAACAGGAAGCGGTAATTAAAGGAGACGGTAAATCATTGTCCATTGCAGCGGCTTCCATAGTAGCAAAAGTTACAAGGGACAGAATGCTTATAGAAATGTCAAAAGAATTTCCCGAATATAAATTTGAAAAGCATAAAGGATACGGAACAAAATTACATAAAGAAATATTATTGGAAAAAGGTCCGTGCAGATATCACAGAAAATCTTTCTTAAGTAAAATATTAGGAAATATGAAAAATAATGATAAGAAAACAAAAGAGAAAAATAGGGGGTTAAAAATTTTTAATGAAAAATAAGAGGGAAATAGGGTTTAAATTTGAGGATATTGTCAGAGAATTTTTAGAAAGAGAAAATTTTCTGTTTGTAGAAAACAACTATTATACAAAATATGGGGAGATTGACCTAATATTTTTGGAAAAATCGACAAAAACGCTTGTATTTATAGAAGTAAAATACAGAAAAAACAATAATTACGGAGAAGCTATCGAAATGGTCAGCAAAAAAAAGCAGGAAAGAATAATAAAATCATCACAGGTCTATATTTCTAAAAACAAATGGAAAGGCAATATCAGATATGATGTTGTAGGAATAACGGGAAACGGCTTAAAAAACGATATTAACTGGATAAAAAATGCATTCTGAGGTGAAAAGATGAAAAACAATGAAAAATGTCTGAAATGCGGCTCAACGAGCTGTGAAGTAAAAACAATAGCTTTACCTACAAAAAAACTTGGAGAAGCAAAAATATCACTTGATACATTTTATCTGAAAATATGTCAGAATTGCGGTTATACTGAAACATACTCGGCAAAAGTAATTGAAAAAGTCAAAAAACCTATTAAAAATTATTGACATAAAATCCTGTATACAAAAAAGTATTCTTAATTTTAAAAGGATGATTTTCAGAAATGAGGACATAATCTCGGGGGAGGAGTTAGTCGGGTATGGGACTGTATCAGGTGAAACTGAAAATAGACTTTTAAATCTTAAGAAATTGAGAAAACTAAACAACATATATTATATTTGGGATTATGATGAAGATTTTAAAAAATTGATTTTTTCCTATAAATATCACAGGAAAAAGAAACTTGCAAAATTAATTGCTGATATGATAAAAAAGGAATTTGAATTTGTCATTCAGAGAGAAAAAATAGATTTTGTCATAAGTGTACCTGTAAATATACAGAGAAAAAACGAGAGAGGATATAATCAGGTTGATGAGATACTGAAATGTCTTGACATCAACTATATTCAACTAAAACGTATTAAAAATACTGAGAAAATGCATAAATTGCTTGATGAAAAATTACGTAGAAAAAATATAGAGGGAAGTTTTTCTGTAGGAAAGAATATAGATTTTAAAAATAAAAGAATACTCATTGTCGATGATATTATAACTACAGGAGCAACATTAAAGGAAATAAAGAAGAGTATTTTAGAAAAAATTAGCGACAAAGAGAATATCAATAAAAATAAAATGAGAAACAATAAAATAGATAACAGAGAGAAAAATTATAGAGAAAAATATTATGAAGAAAAAAATCATAAAGAAGAAAATTATAAAAAAGAAAATTTAAATAAAAATCCAAATAAGTATGAAACTGAAATTATAGTTTTTTGTCTTGCAGCTGCAAGAGAAATTAGAATAAGTAAGGGAGAAATATGAATTTATTAAAAAAATTAGTATTGTTAGTTTTATTGACGGGTTCCGTGATTTCTTTTTCCGAAGGAAATAAATCAGTCGAAAATCCTACAAAATATAGTCAGAGAGATGACAATTATATTGATAAGAATTCTCTATACCATGAAGAAAGTCCTGAATATAGGATAGATGAGGGCAAAAATGTCAGAATAATACTTGAAACTAAAAACAATGATGTCTATTCTGCTGAAATCATTTACGGCGGAAAAACAAAAATGATGAGAAGTATCGGAAATTATGGAGGGAAAGAAATATTTGTAGGTGAAATACCTGATACTGCCACTGATTATTATTTCAAGCTGACTGATAATAAAACAAAATATTTTTACGGAAAGAATACTGTTACTTCCTCAAATACTGTACAAAAATTTCATTATGAAAAATCAGGAAAATTGACGAATATTCCTGACTGGGCTAAAAGTTCGGTAGGCTATCAGATATATATAGATTCATTTAGAAATGGAAATCCTGATAATGACCCTATATTCAATGAATTTGGAACAGATGACTTTAAGGCACCGACAGGTCGTATACGTTCAGGAACACAAAAAAAGGACTTGGTAGCTGCCCAATGGGGAACAGGAGCCTATAATTCCGAATTTACAGTAAATGACTGGAATGGAAATTACGAGACAAAGAATGTATGGGAAGAAAATGCACTAAATGAAGTAAAAAATTATTCCAGATATTACGGGGGAGATTTGCAGGGGATAAAGGATAAACTGGATTATCTAAAAGAACTTGGTGTGGAATACATAATATTATCTTCGCCTTTTTATTCTTTATCCAATCATAAGTATGATACGATATATTTTAATCATGTGGATCCGTATTTCGGATATCTGGAACAAACGGGAACAAATAAAGGTTTGGATATAAAAGGGAAAGTTCATAATAAAAATGGAGACAAAGAGCTGAATTTACTCATATATAACAGTAAAACAGGAAAAAACCTGATAAATGAGAATATGACAGAACCGAATACATGGGTATGGACGGATTCTGACTTGGAATTGGCAAGTTTGATAAAAGAAGCTCATAAAAAAGGCTTGAAAATTGTGCTGGAAGTAGCACCTGATATAACTTCAGGAAGATTTTTTGCTGTAATGGACGGAAGATACGGAAAATGGTATCTGGATGAAAATGATTTGAGGCTCGATTTATCCAATAAAGATGTAAGAAATTATATAGAAAATTCCATGAAGAAATGGATTTTAGGACCTGATGAAACTTTTAAAAATTATTCTGATGATGACGGAATTGACGGAATAAGATATGTCTATTATGATGACAGAAATAAAAAATATCTGATTGATATAACTGAAAATTTAAAAAAATATAAGCGGGATATTCTTATTTCGGGAGAATTTTCAAATAAATTCGGAGAAGATATAACAGCAGGAGTGTACGACAGCGGAGCGGACTATAATATTGTAAATAACCTTATAAAATATATGGTAAATACAAATTCCAACTATAAAATAGGAAGTGTTGAATTTGCTACTAAACTAAATGAAATATATAATAAATATTCAAAAGAGAGATTTAATACAACACAGATTTTTGTAGACTCTCTTGATACAGACAGAATATACAGCGGAATAATAAATCCTAATAGAGTTTTTGACAGGAATAATCAGTCAAATCAGGGATATATGAATATAAGACCTGATTTATATGACGGAAATGCGGTCAGCAGACTTAAGGAAGTGCTTGCTGTCCAGTTAATGCTTCCTGCGACACCTGTCATATATTACGGAGATGAAAAAGGGATGTGGGGTGCTGATTCCCCAAGAAACAGAAAACCTATGTTATGGGAAGATTATATGCCTTATGAAAATGAAACTGATGACATAAGTAAATATACAGGCAAACTAAGAACTTTACCCGAAACTGTCCAAATAAATGAAGTAAATAGAACAGTTTCTTATCCTGTAACAATAAATCAGGATATTGAAAATTATTATAGAAATTTACTTAAAATAAGAAAAGACTATAAAGATTTATTTAAAGAGGGAAGATTCAGAATTTTGGAAGTATATAATGACCCTAAGACAAAGGCAAGAATAGATAGTGAAACGGCTCAATATCTAAATGATGAAAAAAGAAAAGCAAAAATCTATCAGGGAAAAGATATAACTCCTCAAGCTCCTAATATAGATTTTATAAGTTATGAAATATTCAATAAAAAGAATTCTATAATAGTAGTCATAAATAACAGTGGAGACAGTTATCCTCTAAGTTTACAGGTACCTAAACTGTTCGGTTTTTATACAAACCAGCTGAATAAAAAACAGAAATATTCTATTTCTGATAAAAAAATAAAAATTATAGTAAAACCTTATGAAGTAAAAATATTACACAGCAAAGATACTAATATACTTGATTCTTTCAAATAAAATAAAAAAAATTTATATCTCTCATTTTTCTTTAAGTATTTTGTGTTATAATTAACTCAACTTAAAAATATACGGAGGTAATTATGAAAAATAGGTTTTTTAAAATCTTAATTTTGGGAGTTATAACAGTATCAGCTGTTATTTACGCTAAAGGATATAGAAACTATAATCCAAAACTTTCTCTTGAAAAAGCAGAACAAATAGCATTCTCTCATGCAAAAGTATCTAAAAATGATGCACTTGTAAAAAGAACAAAATTAGACAGAGAACATGGAAGAATAGTTTATGAAATAGAATTTTATGATAAAAATAATCGAAAATATGAATATGATGTAGATGCAGATACAGGAGAAGTTGTAAGTTATCAGCATGAAACTAAGAGAAGAGGAAATAATTCATATTATAACAATGATGTAAATAACGGTGAAAGATATATCGGAGAAGCTAAAGCAAAATCCATAGCATTATCAAGAGTGCGTGGAGCAAAAGACTTAAATATTGTAAAATTATATCTTGATCGTGAAGACGGAAGAATGGTATATGAAGGAAAAATAATCTACAATAATACTGAATATGAATTTGATATTGACGCAATAACAGGAGATATTGTAAGCTGGGAAGAAGAAAAATACTAATCACATTATGAAAAAATGGAAGATTATATAACAGGAAGTTATGAAAAAACGGGAAGTTGTGAAAAAAACTAAATAAATTATGAAAAAAGAAGCTACAAAGAAAATATTTAAATCTTGGTAGTTTCTTTTTTATTCTTACTATTAATTAATATATATTTATGATAAAATAGAAAGAAACAATTATATAAAAGGTGGAAGTATGAATAAAAGACAAAAAAGATTTTATGAAAAATTTAAATCTGAAAATATTAATTCAGAACAGATTAATAAAGCTAAAAATATGGCAGGTCATTTAGGAAAACTGTCATCAAAGTTTTTATTACTTTTAAAAATGATAAATTCCAATATAAAAGGAGAGTTTAAAATTTCTGTAATAGATAAACTGAAAATAATCGGAGCAATAATTTATGTAATAACTCTTACAGATGCAATTCCTGATTTTCTCCCGTTTTTTGGATTTGGAGATGATATAGCTGTAGTAACTTATGTTCTGGCAAAGCTGAATAAACTGGTCTCAGAATACGAGGAATTTGAAAATGGCAATGGACAGCAATATAATAAAAAGAAAGAGCCTGATTATGACAATATGAGAACAGTAAGCGAAGACGAATAAAAAAAGAAAATACAAAGATAGAAATAAAAAGAATAAAAATAAAAAATAGAGAAATTTATTTTATATGGCTCTAATAAATGTTTGATATATATGATAAATTAATAATACAATAGGTTAGTGATGTTCGATAGAAAGGGTCAGAATGAAAAAAGAAATATTTTTAAAACAATTTCCTAAAGAACTGGAATATGAAGTGAGTAAACTTTATAATTCTTTTGAGAATGTAGAAAAATACGATACAATAGTTTATACTGAAGAATTTTACACTCCAAACATATGGAAAAAATTAACTGATAAAATAGAAAATATAAAAATTATAACTGACGGAATATTTGAAAACAGTGATAGGAGACAGATAGCTTTTATACCGATTGGGTATTATGAAAATGACAGTTTTGATACAATAGAAAAAAATAAAGGGAAAATACGATTAAGTAATCCGAATAATTCATATAATAAGAATTTTCCATGTAAGTTATTAAAAATAAGTGTTAATTCTAAATTTAAGGAATATGGGCATAAAGATTTTCTGGGCAGTTTAATGGGATTAAATATAAAAAGGGAACTTATGGGAGATTTGATACAGGATAAGGAAAATGCTTATATCCCTGTTTCTGATAAGATTTCCGATTATATCCTGACGGAACTGAAGCAGATAGGCCGTGCCTTGTGTACGGTTAAAGAAATTGATATTAAAAATGGAGAAATCGTCCCTGAATATAAATATGACGATAAATTTATAACTATTCCGTCAAAAAGATTGGACAGTATTGTGTCGGCAATAACCAATCTGTCAAGAAATAAAGTTATAGAGCCTATTGAAAAAGGAAAAGTATTGATAGACTATTACGAGGAAAAAGATAAGTCAAAAATAGTTGAAATTGGCAGTCTTATAACAATAAGAGGGTACGGAAAATACAAATTATTTTCAGAGCATGGGGAAACAAAAAAAGGAAAAGAAAGACTGTTAATAAAAAAATATGTGTAAATTTGACATAAAAATTAAGAAAATAAAATAGTAAAAATAAAAATAATAAAAGATATAAAAAAGTACAAGATATAGATAATAAAAATATATGTAGTATAGAAACTATAAAAAATAAAATAACAAAGTAAGGAAAGAGTAGAAAATAAGAAAGATGAAAAATCTACTTACGAAAAATTCAACTTAAGCGGACGTAAGTAGAGAGTAGAAAATAAGAGAGGTGAAAAAATGTCGAAAAAAATAGGAAAAGAATATAAATGGGATTTAAGCGATATTTATAAAAATTATGAGGAATGGGAAAAGGATTTTGAAAAATCTGTAAAAATCAAAAGAGAATTGATTTTATATAAAGGAAAATTTTCAAATGAAAAGAAATTGTTGGAATTTTTTAAAAAACAGGAAGAACTGGACAAAATTTCATATAAACTGTTTAGATACCCTCAACTTGCCAGGGATTTAAATTCATCTGATAAAGAAGCTACTGAATATCTACAAAAAGTACAATTTTTATTTTCGGAAATATCTACAGATTTGTCATGGGTAAATTCAGAGCTTATAGATAATAAAGAAAAAATAGAAAAATGGATAAAAAAAGAAGAATTTTATGATTACAGATTTGGATTGGAAAATCTGTTTAGACTGCAAAAACACGTATTAAATGAAAAAGAAAATAAACTGCTTTCTTATTTCAGTTCTTTTTTTTCTTCGCCAAGAAGCATATATACTGAAATTACAGTAACAGATGTAGAATGGCCTGTAGTTAAACTAAGTACAGGAGAGGAAGTTCAGGTGACAACTGCCAACTATTCGAGAATTTTAACCAAAAATAGAAATCAGAAAGACAGAAAATTGATGTTTGAAAATTATTACAGAATATATAAAAAGAAAGAAAATACAATAGCAGCAATTTATAATTCTATTTTACAAAAGAATATAGCTAAAATGAAAGCTTATGAATATGATACATTTCTTATGAGTTTTCTTGAGGGGAACAATATACCCGAAAAAGTATATCTGAACCTTATAGATACTGCAAAGAAAAATACGGAGCCACTCAAGAGATATTTAGAATTAAGAAAAAAAATATTAGGACTGAAAAAATATCATAATTATGACGGTTCGATAAATCTTATTGAGTTTAACAAAGATTATGAGTACGATTATGCTAAGGAAATAGTTTTAAAATCTGTAGAGCCTTTAGGAAAAGAATATACGGAAAAAATGAGAAAGGCAATAAGTGAAGGCTGGATTGATGTATTTGAAACAAAAGGAAAACGTTCGGGAGCATATTCTGCGGGAGTTTATGGAGTACATCCTTATATGCTTCTCAATTATAACCAAACACTGGACAGTGTATTTACATTGGCTCATGAACTGGGACATACTTTGCATACATTGTATTCTGATGAAAATCAGCCATTTTCAATGTCCGATTATACAATATTTGTAGCTGAAGTGGCTTCGACTTTTAATGAAAGACTGCTACTCGACTATATGCTCACAAAAACGGAAGATCCTAAAGAAAGGATAGCTTTACTTGAGCAGGAAATAAGAAATATAACAGGCACTTTCTATTTTCAGGCATTGCTTGCGGATTATGAATATCAGGCTCATTTAATGGTAAAAAAAGGTGAACCTGTAACAGCCGATATTCTAAGTAAAATTATGGAAAATCTTTTTGATGAATATTATGGAAATGATGTAGAAAAAGAGGAATTGCTATATGTATTATGGTCGAGAGTACCTCATTTCTTTAATTCTCCTTTTTACGTATATCAGTATGCCACATGTTTTGCTTCATCGGCAATATTATACAATAAGATAATGAACGAAAAAGATGAGGAAAAAAAAGAAGAAGCATTGAAAAAATATATAGAATTACTGTCTTCAGGAGGAAATGATTTCCCAATGGAACAGCTGAAAAAAGCGGGAGTAGATTTATCAAAAAAAGAAACTGTAGAAGTAGTATCAGGACAGCTTGATCTATTACTTGATAAACTTGAAGAAGAAATAGAAAAAATAAATTTATAAAAAATAAATAAGAAAACAGACTTGTAAAATTATAAAAAAAATTCGAAATAAATTTTCAGTTTACTTTCATCTTTATATGATAACATATCTACAGATAATATGATTTATACAAAAAATCAGTATTATATTAAGTTATAAAGCAGTTATTGTAAAGTTAAATATGAAAATCTATGGAATGATTGCTAACTTAAACAGCTGTAGAAGATTAACTGAAAAATAATAAAACGAGAAAGTTCGCGGCAAAATAAAGACGGGGAAGGAGGTTGATTCTTTTCCCGGGAGGGAGCGCGTTTCTTCCCTTGCGGGAAAACGCCGGGAAGGATATAATAAAGATTACGGATTAACGATGCCGTTGATTTTGATAAGAGGAGACAAGACGCGAATGATATGCGTAAACGATAAAATTTTTCAGACGGGAAAGGCGTTGCCGGGGATTTTGCGGTGGCTTCTTCTGGCGGTGCTTTTCTTTTTACCGTGCCGCGGCGAAGCGGCGCTGTCGGATCCCGCGCGGCCGCCTGCGATTACGGCCGAGGCGGCGATTGTCGTCGAGGCGTCGACGGGACGGGTTCTTTACGAAAAGAACGCCGATCGCCTGATGTACCCGGCCAGTAT
>CALIJH010000084.1 GCA_938017765.1 uncultured Leptotrichia sp. | reverse complement strand
AAAAAGAAATTTTTCTTTAAATTAAAGCAGTTTTTCAAACTTATAATTATGCTTTTTCATAACTTAAAATAAGTATTTTCAATAAATTTTACTATTATTTTTCTATCTCAAAATAAAATCTTCTTAATTTTTGTTATTTTAAATCTATATAATAATAGTCATTTCCTGCGGCGATTTTTGTGAGGTTCATATCTTTTATCCTGTCACTTACAAGTATATTTTTTACATTTTTTGTCAATACCGCAATAGGGAATTCCACTCCCAATATTTTTTCAGCTTCCATCATTTTCCGAATTCTTATATTATTGTCAGCAGAATTTTTTACTTCTTCCAGCAATGAGTCATACTTCGCATTAGACCAGTTTGTTTTATTGTTTCCACCGTTAGTTACCCACATGTCCATATATGTCATAGGGTCAAGATAGTCAGGACCCCACATTCCGATTGCCGCTTCATAATTTCCGCTATCTTCGTTCTGGAAATAAATTTTATTGGTATTTGTAATAATTTCAGTTTCAAGACCCAACACTTTTTTCCAGCTTTCCTGAACATATTCAGCGAGTTCTTTATCCCCCTCCAAAACTTGTAATGTTATTTTCGGTTCAGGATTACCTAACTCTTTCATTCCTTCATCAAACAGCTTTTTAGCTTTTTCAGGATTGTATTTTTCATATAAATCTCCATTTATTTCCCTGAAATCTTTGCCGTCAATTTTTCCATAACCTTCAGGAACAAATCCTTTTGCTGGTTCAAAACTTCCTGTGGCAACATTTTTAGCCAGTTCTTCCCTATCTATAGCTAAAGACATAGCTTCTCTGATTTTCTGATTTGAAGGAAGTTTCGTTTTTACATTAAATCTTATAAATCTTATAGAACCTTTGACATAAGATGTCAGTTCCTTACTTCCTTTAAAATCCTGTACTAAGCTTCCTGAAATATTTGTGACATCAATTTCTTTATTTTTAAAAGCATTTTTTACTGCCACAGGGTCGGAAATCATTTTTGCTTCTAATATATCTATATGAATATTATCTTTATTCCAATAATTCTGATTTTTAGCTAAAATCATTTTTGATTCGGGTACCCATTCTTTTATAGTATAAGGACCATTTCCCATTGATTTTCCAATACTTGTCATATATCCTTCACCGATACTTTTTATAAATTTCTCATTTGCAGGATAATAAGTCGGAAATGAAAGTAAAGACAATAAATAAGGGGTAGGTTCTTTTATTTTAAATTCCAGAGTATAGTCATCAAGAGCTTTTAACTGGACATCTTCTTTTTTACCTTTTCCTTCATTAAATTCTTTTGCACCGTTTATATAATACAGCTCATAAGCATATTCAGAAGCTGTAGCAGGATCTAAGGCTCTTAACCATGCAAATACAAAGTCATGTGCAGTAACAGGGTCTCCATTTGGCCATTTAGCATTTTTTCTAAGGTTAAACTTCCATGTCAGTCCGTCAGGACTTATTTCCCATTTTTCGGCAGCAGCTCCTACGATTTCCCCTTTCAAATCTATCCTTGTCAAACCTTCAAACAATAACGTATCTACGACGATACCGGATGATTCCGTAGCCAATTGCGGATCAATAGTTTTCGGTTCAGCATCTATATTAATAGCTATTTTCTTTTCTCCCGTCTTCTCCTGCTTACTGTCTTTCTGTCCTGAATTTCCGCAGGAAAATATAAGAAACAGACTAAAAATAAATAATAATACTGAAATTTTTTTCATATTATGCACTCTCCTTAAATTTTTTATTTCACTAAATTATAACCTGATTTTTTATTTAAGGAAGTCTTTTTTTATTTTTTAATTATAATTTTATATACTAATTCTGGTGTCCTGTAAATCTTATAATTAATTTCAACAAAAAAATAACTCTATTTTAATGATAAAGTTTGAAAATAAGGATATAATATATTATATCAAATGTTTAGGAGGATTTATGAAAAAATTATTATTAGTTTTGGCAGTACTGTCAGCAAGTTCAGTCTTTGCTGCCGGACCAAAAGTTCCTTATACTCACGAAGGATTTTATTCAACTGACAAAGTTCAGAAAGCCGTACACTTTGTATCAGTAGACGATATTAAAAAAAGTCTGGAAGGAAAAGGACCTATCAATGTAAGCTTTGACATTGATGACACATTATTGCATTCAAGCGGATATTTTATCTATGGACAACATTATTTCCAAATTCCAGGAGATAAAAGAGGAGCAATAAGTTATTTATATAACCAGAAATTTTGGGATTATGTAGCTGAAAATGGAGATGAGCATTCGATACCAAAACAGTCTGCAAAAGACCTTATAAAAATGCATCTGGAAAGAGGAGACCATATATTCTTTATAACAGGAAGAACAAAACATTCCAAAGATAAAAATTACACATCTACAAAACTTTCAAAAACATTGCAAAGATACTTTGCATTACCAAAAGAGGTTTATGTAGAATACACTGCCGATACTCCTATAGGCGGCTATAAATATGATAAGTCATTCTATATTAAAAAACATAATGTATCCATTCATTACGGAGATAGTGATGATGATATTTTGGCTGCAAGAGAATTAGGAATTAGAGGAATACGTGTTCAAAGAGCATATAACTCCACTAATCCTCAAAAACTTAATGGCGGATATGGAGAAGAAGTGCTAATCAACTCTGCATGGTAATTAATTTAAGTTTTATATAATAAAAAATAAAAGAGGCTAACGCCTCTTTTAAAATTTATCGGATATATCAAGACAATTTTTTTTATTTTTTGTAAACTTTATGATGAACAAACTGATTACAAAACATATAAATGAAACTGACAGCCATCCCAAATCAGCATTATTTAACGGTAATTTTTCCATTAATGAGGTTATTACGGGTACTTTTATCCCCATTTTATTTAAAGTATGTATTATACTTATTGCAATAGTGGGGTATACTGTTATTTTATACACTATTAAGCTACTTTCAATATATTTATCAATTAATGCAAGTATAATCAGTACTAATGAAACAGGATAAATTGCAAGTAATATAGGAATGCTGTATTCCATTATTTTATTTAAGCCTAAATTTGCCAGCATATAACTCCATATAACCCAAATCGTAACCCATATTTTATAAGATACTTTTTTCAACAGCGAATTAAAATACTGACTTATTGATGTAATCAGACCTACACCTATATTCAGACATGCTATTGTAAATATTCCTGCCAGTAATATTGTACCGAATTCTCCATAAGAATATTTTACGACAACTGCCAATATTTCAGCACCGTTTTTTGTCTGAGGAAATATTGCAGCACTGGAAGCTCCTACATGAGCCAGCATCATATAAACTGTAAAGAGTATAATACCTGCAAAAATTCCCGTTGTAATTACGATTTTTGTTATTCTGTTTTCTTCAAAAATATTTTTCTGTTTAATAACATATACTACAACCAGTCCATAATTCAGTCCGGCTAACGCATCCAATGTCATATATCCGTCGAGAAACCCCTGTAATCCTCCGTTTCGGGAATATAAAGTCTCAGGCAACAAATACTCTCCCATGGGTTTTATGAAAGTCCCTATAAATAATAAAAATATCATTATCAGAAATATTGGTGAAGTTATTTTACTTATTCTGTCCAAAAGTTTATTCGGACTTAGACTTATCCAGTACACTACTCCGAAAAATACTGTCGTATATATAAATAATGCAAGGCTTTTTGATGTTCCGGCAGGTAAATAAGGAGATATTGCTATCTCAAAAGGTAAAGTTCCTGCTCTAGGAATTGCCAGTGCAGGTCCTATTGCAAGATAAGTAGCCACTGTAAAAATTATTGAAAACACGGGGTCTACCTTATTTGCAAGTTTTTTGAGTCCGTCAGATTTTGCTACGGCGACTATCGCAAGAATAGGAAAAATTATAGCTGTGATACTAAAAAAAAGCATAGTTGTAAAAAGATTTGTCCCTGCCTGTTTTCCTAACATTGGAGGAAATATAAGATTTCCTGCTCCAAAAAATAGGGAAAAAGTCATCAGTCCTATCATTATTAATTCTTTTTTCTTCATTTCTATTTTGATTCATATCCTTTCATTATCTGATATTATAATAGCAGTTTTTTAAAAACAAAATGACTGAAATAATATTTACTGAATTTTTATTTTTAAAAAAGCCGATACCACTAGATACCGACTTCTCAAAAAAATTTTTATTTAATTATACTAATTCGATTATCGCCAATTCAGCAGAATCTCCTCTTCTTACATCAGTCTTGATAATTCTTGTATAACCACCATTTCTATCCATATACTTAGGTGCTATTTCTTTAAAAATTTTAGCAACTGCTTCTTCATTTCTTAAAAATGCGAAAGCTTGTCTTCTTAAATGGATTGCTTTAGCTCTTTCCTCATTATTTTCCTGATTAAGATTATTATATTTTTTTCCTAATGTTATAACTTTTTCAGTAAATTTTCTTAATTCTTTTGCTCTTGTAACAGTTGTTTCTATTCTTTCAGCTTTTACCAAAGAAATAGTCATATTTTTAAGCATAGCTAATCTATGGTCGCTTCTTCTACCTAATTTTCTATATGATTTATTATGATTCATTTACTACTTCCCTCCTTGATACAGTTTTTATTGATTTGCGGCTTCTTCACTTAAATCGTAGCCAAGTTCTTTCATTTTATCAATGATTTCATTTAGGGATTTTCTTCCTAAATTCTTAATTTTAAGTAATTCGACATATGTCATTGATGTCAAATCGGATATTGTATTTACACCTGCTTTTTTCAAGCAATTATAAGATCTTACTGTGAAATCAAGTTCTTCTATTTTCATATCTTCTATGTTGCTTTCAGCTTCAGCACTTACTGATGATACTTCATCTTCATTACCTCTGAATTTGCTCATACTGTTACCGATATTTGTAAACGGTTTTACATGTAATATCAACAATTCCACAGCATATGATAATGCGTCGTGTATTTCGATACTTCCGTCTGTAGAAATTTCCAATACTAATTTATCATAGTTTGTAACCCTACCAACCATAGTATCTTCAACAGTATAGTTAACTTTTTTTATAGGTGTATAAATTGCGTCAACTGCCAAATATCCAATAGGCCAACCTTCAGTATCTATTTCATCGGAAACTACGAACCCTTCTCCCGAGTCAACTAAAAATTCCATATTAATCTCTTTGTCAGTTGTTACAGTTGCAATAACCTGTTCAGGATTTATAATCTTTATACCTGCATCAGGCTTAATATCAGCTGCAGTTATCACTTTAGGCCCTTTAACGGATAAAACCATTTTTTTCTCACCCGGCTCATCAAGCTCTACAACTATTTCCTTGACATTCAATATTATATCAGTAACAGCTTCTTTTACTCCGGGTATTGTCGAAAATTCATTCAATACACCGTCTATTCTAAGACCTTTTATAGCTGACCCCGGTATTGATGATAACAATATTCTTCTCAACGCATTTCCAATAGTGTTTCCGTATCCTCTGTATAAAGGCTCTAACGTATATTTAGCTGTATATCTGTTTTCCTTTTCTTCTGTCAATTTTATATTTTTAGCTATTTTTTCAATATTTAACAAGCTAAATCAACTCCTTGGATTATTAGATTATTATTATCTAGAGTAAAACTCGATAATCATTGCTTCATCAATTTCAAAGTCAACTGAATCTCTTCCCGGATTTTCCAATACTTTTGCAGTTAATGTTCCTTCATCCAATGACAACCATCCCGGAACAGCTTTTTGTCCCACTGCTTCTTTGATTATAGCTAATTCTCTTGAATTTTCTTTTAAAGAAATTACATCTCCCTGTTTTACTCTGTAAGATGCTATATTAACTCTTTTTCCGTTTATAAGCACATGCCCATGACTGACAATTTGTCTTGCCTGTCTTCTTGTTGTACCAAAACCTAATCTGTAAATAACATTATCTAATCTTCTTTCTAAGTATTGAAGTAATAATTCCCCTGTTACTCCTTCTTTTCTTGTAGCTTCTTCGTATAATTTATAGAATTGTTTTTCCATTACTCCATAAACAAATTTTGCTTTCTGTTTTTCTCTTAACTGTATTCCATATTCAGTTAATTTTCTATTTGCATTCGGTCTTATATTTCTGTTTGATTTTTTATTAACTCCTAAAATGCTTGGATCTAAGCCAAGATTTCTACATTTTTTTAACACCGGCTGTCTATCTCTTGCCATTTATCTATTTCCTCCTTATTTAATAAATTTACGGTCTTCTCTTTTTAGGCGGTCTAGCACCATTATGAGGTACCGGAGTTATATCAACTATTCTTGTTACTTCAAGGCCTGTAGCCTGTATAGATCTTATGGAAGCTTCTCTTCCTGAACCCGGCCCTTTTATTTTTATTTCTATTTGCTTCATTCCGTTTTCTATTGCTACTTGTGCCGCCTGTTCTGCTGCTATCTGAGCTGCAAACGGAGTTCCTTTTTTAGTCCCCTTGAACCCTGAAGTTCCTCCTGATTTCCAGATTACAACTTTACCTTCAGAATCTGTTATAGTTACAACAGTATTATTAAAAGTAGAATGTATATATGCTATCCCGTTAGGAATATTTTTTAATTTTTTCTTTTTTGAAACTGCTGGTTTTTTAGCCACTTATGGTTTCCTCCTTAACTTAAATTTTCTTATTTTTTCTTAGCTATCGCCATTTTTACAGGCCCTTTTCTTGTTCTTGCGTTTGTTTTAGTTTTTTGTCCTCTTACAGGTAACCCGTTTCTGTGTCTTAATCCTCTGTAACTCTTAATATCAAGTAATCTTTTAATATTAAGTCTGATTTCTTTTCTAAGTTCCCCTTCGATTTTGTACTCTTCAACTATTGTTCTGATTTTTCCTACTTGTTCTTCAGTTAAATCTTTTACTTTGATGTCTTTGTCAACACCTGCTTTTTCTAAAATCTCGTTTGAAGTGCTTCTACCTATTCCGAAAATATAAGTAAGTGAAATTTCCACTCTTTTATTTCTTGGAATATCAACTCCCGCTATTCTAGCCAAATCTTTTCCTCCTTGTTTTTGATATTTTTAAATCTTCTTCAATATGCCCTTACATAAAAAAACATAAGGAATAAGCCCTACAGCCAAACATATCTTTACAATTTTTATTTTATATCATATCTCTCCCGAATTATATATAACTTAAATAAAAATTTTTTCAGATTGCTTATTTGTTCATCTTATCCTTGTATTTGCTTATGTTTAGGGTTTTCGCATATTACTCTTACTTTTCCATGACGCTTGATTATTTTACATTTGTCACAGATAGGTTTTACTGAAGCTTTCACTTTCATTAAAAACCCTCCTTCCAAAAAATGTTATTTTTTCCTATACACGATTCTTCCTCTTGACAGATCATACGGC
>CALIJH010000083.1 GCA_938017765.1 uncultured Leptotrichia sp. | reverse complement strand
TGCACCCGAAATCTTGGATACAAGATTACAGGTACAGTTCATTTTTTTGAAATAACTCTTATTTATTTATATTTATTATTTCGAAGTTTATGGCTTTTTGAAATAACTCTTTTTATTTATTTGTATTTATTATTTCAAAATTTTTAAAATTTATAGTTCACATCAATTTATCCAAATACTAATATTATCAACTTGTAATAATAATTATTAAGGATAAAAATGCGGTATTAAAGATTACATACATTATTTACATCTTCATGTCGTCAATGCTGTCCAGAAATTCTTTTATTTTAGGAATTACGGAAGCTATAGTCCCGTTTATAAAAGGATTTTTCAAATTAGCTTCTTTTAGCAGTTCAAGGAAAGGTTTACTTCCTCCCAGTTTGCATAAGTGTAAATACTCTTTCCAAGCTTTTTCCCTGTTTTCATTTGATTTAATCCAGAATTGGAAAGCACACACCTGTGCAAGTGTATAGTCGATGTAGTAAAAAGGTGTTCCAAAAATATGTCCCTGTCTGAACCAGAAAATACCCTCTTTCAGTTCTTCAACTTCTCCATAATCTCTTGTAGGCAGATATTTTTTTTCTGTTTCCAGCCATTTTTTTCTTCTGTCTTCGGGAGTAGCTTCGGGATTTTCATATACCCAGTGCTGAAACTCATCGACAGTAACTCCGTAAGGAATAAATAAAAGGGCTTCTGAAAGATGAGTAAATTTGTATTTGTCAGTATCATTTTCAAAGAATAAGTTCATCCATGGCCATGTCAAAAATTCCATGCTCATAGAATGGATTTCACAAGCTTCAAGGCTCGGCCATAAATATTCAGGTGCCTCATAATTTCTGCTTTCATAGACTTGGAAAGCGTGTCCTGCTTCATGAGTAAGGACATCTACATCATGGGAAGTACCGTTGAAGTTTGCAAAAATAAACGGGGCTTTGTAATCAGGGATATATGTGCAGTAACCTCCGCTCATTTTTCCTTTTTTTGAAAGAAGATCCAAAAGATTGTTTTTAGTCATAAATGTAAAAAATTCGTCGGTTTCTTTGGAAAGTTCATGATACATTGTTTTACCGTGATTCAGAATCCATTCGGGCTCACCGTGAGGGTCCGCGTTTCCTGAATTGAACTTTATAGGTTCATCATAAAATTTGAGCTTGTCAAGACCAAGTCTTTTAGCCTGTCTGTTTCTCAATTCCGAATGGAGAGGAACGATGTTTTCCAAGACCTGTTTTCTATAGGAAGCTACCATTTCAGAGTTGTACTCAAGTCTTGTAAGTCTTGCATAACCTAATTCAATGAAATTTTTAAAGCCTAATTTTTTAGCTATTTCGGTTCGGACTTTTACTAATTCATCGTATATGTTGTCAAATTCATCTTTATACTCCGTAAAAAATTCTGCAACTTTTTTAGCGGCATCTTTTCTTATATTTTTATCTTTAGATTGAGTATATGGAACCATTTGCGATAGATTTTTTTCTTCTCCGTCGAATAATATTTTAGCACTTGCAACTAATTTGTCATATTTACTCGTCAGTTTATTTTCTTCCTGCAAATCAGGGATAATACTTTCATTAAATGTTTTTAATGAGCATTCTGCAATATTAAATAAGAACTTTCCGTATTTTTCTTCGAGTTCGTTTCTAAATTTGGATTTAGTGAGAGCTTTATAAAAATCAGTAACAAATCCGAATAAAATAGGGTTTATTTCATCACAGTACTCATTTTCTCTGTCATAAAATTCATCTTCGGTATTGATACTGTGTCTTATGGAAACTAAAGTAACCATTGTATCTATATGATTTCTTAGCCTGATGATTTTATCCATATATGTACACTGCTCATCAACACTCGAAGAATGACTGAATTTTTCAATCAGCTCCGAAAACTGTTTCTTTGTCGAATCAACATCGACTCTTTCATATTTGTAGTCATTGAAATTCATAATATTTGTGTGATATTATCTTAAAATATCTCATCTCTCCTTTCTTTATTTATTTGATTTCATTATACATAATTTAGTAATATATTACAATGTGAAAATACTAAAAAATTATAATTATATATACAAGAATAAGAAAAATATATGGAATTATAATGTTATAATAACTTGCAAAAATGAAACGAATTGTAATATAATATAAAATATATAAATAATTAGGGAAAGGAAGAAAAATGAAAAATGTACTAAAGTTTTTGGTAAATAGAATAGCAATGGGGTTTGTTACATTATGGCTCGTAATCACAATAACTTTTTTCCTGTTGCATCTTTTACCCGGGGATCCTTTTCAAAGTGAAAAAGCAATCCCACCAAAAATCAAAGAAAATTTAATGGCAAAATATCACTTGGATAAGCCTTTAGGAGTACAATATGTGGAGTATTTGAAAAGTGTCGCTAAAGGAGATCTCGGATTATCAATGAAAGTAAGAGGTAGAACTGTCAATGACATTATAGGGGACAGTTTTCCGGTATCCGCAGATTTGGGGGCAAGATCAATAATATTTGCATTACTTGTAGGAATACCTTTAGGAATAGTCGCAGCATTAAAGAGAGGAAAATATCAGGATAAATTGGCAATGATAGTCGCAGTAATAGGGATATCTGTCCCGAGTTTCGTACTTGCGGGACTTATGCAGAAATATTTTGTTGATATTCACAACGGATTTTTAATAGAAAAGGGATTTTTACCTGAAATATTCAGAATCCGTCTGTCAGGCTGGGATTCTCCCGAGAAAAAAATATTGCCTGTAGTCGCTTTGGGGCTTTATACAGTCGCATTGATAGCGAGACTTTTAAGAGATAAAATGATAGAAGTAATGGGTCAGGATTATATAAGACTGGCTATAGCAAAAGGTGTAAAACCTGTAAACATAGTATTTAAACATGCATTGAGAAATGCCATTTTACCTATAATAACAATAATGGGACCTACTATAGCTGCGGTTTTGACAGGTTCTTTTGTAATAGAAAAAGTATTTACAATACCGGGATTAGGTAAATATTATGTACAGAGTATAAATGACAGAGATTACACTATGGTATTGGGTATAACTGTGTTTTATGCTGCATTTCTGATAGCCATGATGATAATTATGGACATAGTATATGCAATGGTAGACCCTAAAATTAAACTCGGGAAAGGAGATGAGGCGTAAAATGGAAAAAATGCAGTTTGAAGAAAACATACTGAACAATGACGATATTAAAAATATTCCTGCATCGGAATTTGAAATTATAGGACCTGATACGGCTCAGAGTGAAGTAATATATAAACCGAGTTTGACATTCTGGCAGGACGGTTGGAGAAGATTTAAGAAAAATAAACTGGCAATGACATTTTTAGGAATAATGTTTATATTCATATTTTTGGCTATATTCGGACAAAGCCTGACTAAATTTTCATATAGAGACCAGAATTTGTCGGAAAAATTTTTGAGTCCTTTCAAAGGAATAAAAATGGGACATTATATTGGGACTGATAATCTTGGAAGAGATCTGTTTGCAAGACTTTCCCAAGGAATAAGAATTTCAATGGAATTATCAATAATAACAGCGGTAATATGCGTAGTTTTCGGGACAATTTACGGAGCAATTTCGGCATATTTCGGAGGAATTATAGACAGTCTGATGACAAGATTTGTCGAAGTTATAATGACAGTTCCGTCAATGATTTACATTATACTGTTAATGGTAGTAATGGGAAATAGCGTAAAAACTATTATAATAGCGATGTCATTGACAAGATGGCTGAATTATTCACTGCTTGTAAGAGGAGAAGTTTTAAAAATAAAAGAAAATGAATTTGTTCTTGCTTCCCGTTCATTAGGAGGAAATTTTGCTTGGATAACATTAAAACATTTAATTCCTAATACACTAAGTATAATAATAATAAGACTTACGACTGACATACCGAATATTATATTTACAGAAGCATTCTTAAGCTTTATAGGTCTTGGAGTGCCTATTCCACAGGCTTCATTGGGAAATCTGGTGTTTGACGGATTTACAAATATGGACTCATATCCTTATCTGTTTATCATACCTGCCGTGGTTATTTCATTGATAACACTGGCATTCAATATAGTAGGGGATGCAATGAACGACGCGTTGAACCCTAAATTGAGATCTTAATACGGATTATATCATATATGACTTTAATCCAATTTAGTCAGAATTGATATAATCAAAATATAAAAAAATGGATGAGAAAAAACGGATAAAATTTTTGATGAAATTAAGAATAACTATAAAAAATTATCGAATTTCAAAAATGAAATCGAAAGAATAAAATCGGGAGAAAAATAAATGAACGAAAAAATATTGGAAGTAAAAAATTTAAGTGTCTCTTTCAATACTTATGCAGGAGAAGTAAAAGCACTTAGAAATGTGAGTTTTTCCGTAGCTAAAGGAGAGACGCTGGCAATAGTCGGAGAATCAGGGTCAGGAAAATCTGTTACTGTCCAAACTATTATGAAACTGATACCTATGCCGCCGGGAGAAATAAAAAGTGGAGAAATATTATTTGAAGGGGAAGACCTTGTAAAAGTTTCCGATGAAAAAATGAGACATCTGAGAGGAGGGAAAATAGGGATGATATTTCAGGACCCTATGACTTCCCTAAATCCTACTATAAGAGTTGGGAAACAGATAATGGAAGGTATTCTGATACATAAAAAAGTCAGTAAGGAAGAAGCAAAAAAGCAGGCTATAGAAATGCTTAGAAAAGTAGGAATACCGAAACCGAAAGAAAGATTTTATCAATACCCTCATGAATATTCAGGAGGTATGAGACAAAGAGCGGTTATCGCTATTGCATTGTCTTGTGAACCTGACCTGCTCATATGCGATGAGCCTACGACAGCCCTTGATGTTACGATACAGGCACAAATTCTGGATTTGATAAATGAACTGAAAAAAGAATTGAATGTAGCGGTAATACTTATAACCCATGACTTGGGAGTAGTTGCTGAAACTGCGGACAGAGTAATAGTAATGTACGCAGGAGAAAAACTGGAAGAAGCTCCTGTAAAGGAACTGTTTAAAAATCCTAAACATCCTTATACATGGGGACTGTTAAAATCACTGCCAAGACTGGATATGAAAGAAAACGAAAGACTGGAAGCCATACCCGGGACACCGCCTGATTTGTTAAATCCTCCTGCGGGAGACCCTTTTGCGGCAAGGTCTGAATATGCAATGAAAATAGATTATGAAAAAAAACCTCCTCTGATTGATTTTGGAAACGGACACACTGTAAAATCATGGTTATATGTAGACGGAGCCCCTAAAATAAAATCTCCTTTCGGAAATAAAAATGAAGAGGAGGCTGAATAATGACAAATAACAGACAAAAAAAAATGCAGATGAGAAATCTGAAAAAATATTTTCCCATGAAACAGAAGCAGGTTTTAAAAGCTGTGGATAATGTTACAATGGATATTTATGAAGGAGAAATATTGAGCCTTGTGGGTGAATCAGGTTCAGGAAAAACAACTTTAGGAAGAACGGTAAGCAGACTTTATCACAAGACAGGCGGAGATATACTGCTAAATGGGAAACCTGTTGAAAAATACAGCATAAAGGATTTCACAAAAAAAGTTCAAATGATATTTCAGGATCCGCAGGCTTCATTAAATCCGAGAATGACTGTAGGAGATATTATTGCGGAAGGGATAGATATTCATAAACTGGCGTCTTCCAAAAAAGAAAGAATGGAGAGAGTTTACAGTTTGCTTGAGATTGTAGGACTAAACAGGGAGCATGCGAGCAGATTTCCCCATGAGTTTTCAGGAGGGCAAAGACAGAGGATAGGAATAGCAAGAGCATTGGCTGTAGACCCTGAAGTTCTTGTGTGTGATGAGCCTATTTCAGCTCTCGACGTATCAATACAGGCACAGGTTGTAAACTTGTTGAAAGATTTGCAGAAACAGAGAAATCTGACTTTATTATTTATTGCTCATGATTTATCAATGGTAAAATATATATCGGACAGAGTGGCAGTAATGTACAGAGGCAAAATAGTGGAACTGGGAGCTCCTGAGGTAGTGTATAACAATCCTATTCACAGTTATACGAAATCATTAATTTCTGCTGTTCCTATAGCTGACCCTACTTTAAAAAGAAGGGAAAAAATAGATATGGAAGAATCTTATCTTAGAAGTCCGATAGGGGATTTATCAGAGATTGGTTATATTCCTGACAAATCCGAGCTTACAGAATACAAAGCAGGACACTTTGTGGAAACTTCTTTCCTTGAAGAGCATAATCTGATATAAGATTGATAAAAAAAATATGTATCAAAAAATAGGAGAATAAATTTATATTAATATGAGGACTCAATGTTGTCCTCATATTTTTATTATCGGTTGCAAAAATTTATTTTGAAAATGTTTCACTATACCATTGACTTTTAAGAATAAGTTTAGTATAATGATTTTCGTAAACATTTTACGGAAGTATCGCCTAATGGTAGGGCAGCAGCTTGGAAAGCTGTGGGCGGTTAAACGTCTTGTGGGTTCGAGTCCCTCTACTTCCGCCATTTCTTATAATTCATTTTTTCTTTTCATTTAGAGTTAAATTATGTATTTTATTTATAAAAAAATGATTAATTATGCAAATATTTAAAATTTTTTTTAAAAATTTAGCTATTTTTTTAAATAGGGTTAGAAATTAAAATAAATATCAAGTAGAATACATATGTAAATTTATTAAAAAAAATAATAGATAAAATTATAAGTAATGAAAGTTAGGAATGTATGAATATCAAAGAAAGAAAACATTTAGATTTTGAAAAAAGGTTAAATCAGATACTTAATCATGGAGATGAAAACGGTATATTTGAAATTGGAGGAAAAGAAACTGCTTACAGTGAAAAATATCATATAAAATTGAAAAAAGAAGATACAGTAAAAGCTTTGTTGGAAAGATATAATTTAGATGAAGATTATAGAATTCTTATTTTGGAAGTATTTGAGAGTGTCAAAGAACTCGTTTTCCTGCCTACTGATATTGAAAATACCATCCAAATAATGTATTGTATAGAAGGACAGGCTGACATAATTTCGGAAAATAATGAGAAATATACCTTAAACAAAGGAAATATTCTGATTTATAGGGAAAATAACAGCAAAAAATATAAATATAAATTCAAAAGTAAAAAATTTAAGAAAATGATGTTTGTTTTTAATATCGATAAACTGGAGTACAGCTTTTTAAGTTCTATCAGCAATAAAGTTTTGTATAACTGGAAAGAGAAAATTTTGAAAATATTTGAAGAAGATGCTTTAATTCACATAGAGCCAAATTCCAAAATTAAGATTATGTTGAACCAGTTCAGGAATATAGATATTAACAATGTAAGCGAATATATATCTTTTAAGACAAAAGTTGTAGAATTTATTGCCTATATTCTTGATTCAAAAATGATTACATCTAAGAAAATAATTATAGATGAAAGAGGAATTATAGATGACGTTAAGGAGATAATAAACGAACATTCGGTTTCCGATATTCCTAATATAAAAAAGATATCTGAAATAACAGGATTGAGCAATTATCAATTACAAAGTATTTTTAAACAGATAGAGGGAGTAACTATTTTCCAATATATACAGAAAATAAAAATGAATTATGCCAAGTTTTTATTGGAGACAGAAGCTGAAAAAAATATACTTGATATAGCTAATGAAATAGGATATGACAGTCCAAGCAAATTTTCGCTGGCTTTCAGAAAATTTTTCGGCATTTTGCCAAGTAAATACAAGAAAAATAATAGAAAAAAATAAAATTATAAAATTCTTATTTTAAATTTTATCAAAAATTGAAATAGAGGGCATTGTTAAGAATATTTATATTACTATGGTTATTCTTATAATGTCCTGATTTATTGTATTGATAAAATTTTATTCTATATTAGTAAAAAAAATTACAATAAGAAATGACAAAATTGAAAAAATAATGTATAATATTATGAATAGTCTGTAAAATTTATTCAGATTTTAAAATAGTAACAGGATAGTGTAATGTTCGGATTAAAAGGAAGGACTGTAAAATGAACAAGAAAATCAGAGGAATACTTTTGTTTGTTTTAGGAATATTTTTAATCTATCTTTTAATAAATAAAAATGGAATTCAGGTATCGAGTAAAGGACAGGAAAACTTTTTGGCAATATTTTTGAATTTTTTCAGTTTGCTGTTCGGAAAGATGTCATGGTTCGTAAGTATATTAATAACTTGCTGGGGAATATTTGATTTTTTCACAAGAAACATAAAATTAAAATTTCATAAGTCAAAAATTGCAGCACTGATAATACTGTTTGCAGCAAATTCAATGTTACTCATAAAAGAAACAATAAATTCACCTTTACCGAATTCTTTTACGGAAGCGGGAAGAAAGCTCCTTGAAACAGGGTTTAATCGTGAAAGTGGAGGACTTGCGGGAGCATTGATTTCAATGCCGTTGTACAGGTTTATGCACTTATATATAGTGGGAATAATACTGAAAGTCATTATGATAATATGTGTATTGATATTACTCAAAGAAATAATAATATTATTATATGAACTTCTGACAGGACTTATAAAATATTATTCTAGTGAAGATTATAAAGAGAAATTAAGAATACTGAAAGCAAAAAAGCAAGCTGAGAAACAGGAATATATAACTTCAAAAAAACAGCGGAGGGAAGAATTACGCGAAAAGCTGATTGAATCAAGAAAGAAAAAATTGAGTTTTGAAATTTCGAGGAAGCCCAAAGACGGATTTTTACAGAAAGCTGAAACTTATTCAGAAGCCGAACTTATAGATAAGGAAAAAGAGTGGCTCGAATTACTTGAAAATCAGAAAAACAGAAATAAGGATAAGGAAGAAAATCAGCCGGCTAATCAGGAAAAAACTGACAAAGAAAATATAAAACAGGAAATAGAAAATGAATATTTTAAAATAAATACTTATGAAAACAAAGAAAAAATAAAAGAAGATAAAAAAATATTTGATAATAATGAAAAACATACGGAAGAAAGTATTTGGAATAATTCATATATAGATAAAACGGCAGATAATGCTGAAAATTTGGAAAAATCTGTTCAAAATAACAAGGAAACGGACAGACAATCGGAAGAAAATATTTTGGAAAACAAAGAAATCCGAAACAAATCGGGAGAAAAGACGGAAGATTTGTCTGAAAACAATGGTGAGTATGAAGAGCTTCTGAAAAAGTCCATTGAGGAGATATTTAAATCAAAAGCAATGGACCCGAGCAAGAAAAAAGAAATAGAAAAAAGTATTGTGGAAAATGTAGCACATTTAGAGTCTGTATTAAAAGAGTTCGGTATAAATGCCAAAGTTGTAAACTATGAATACGGACCGACTATTACAAGATATGAGGTTACCATACCCAAAGGCGTAAAAGTGAGTAAAGTTACTTCCCTTACTGATGATATTGCTATGAACCTTGCCGCTGAAAGTATAAGGATAGAAGCACCTATTCCCGGTAAAAATACTATAGGAATAGAAACTCCGAACAGAATAAAGGAACCCGTTCATTTTTCCAATATTATAAGAAATCCTCAACTCGAAAAAGGAGCATTAAACGTAATTTTAGGAAAAAACATAGTCGGGCAGGATAGAATAATAGATATAGCCAAGATGCCACATCTGCTGATAGCGGGACAGACAGGCTCAGGGAAAAGTGTGGCAGTCAATACACTTATATCGACATTGATAACTAAAAAATCCGAAAAGGAAGTAAGGTTTATAATGGTTGACCCTAAAATGGTCGAGTTGATGCCTTATAACGGAATACCTCATCTGCTGATACCGGTCATAATAGACCCGCAACAGGCTGCTATAGCATTAAGATGGGCAGTCAATGAAATGGACAACAGATATAGACTGCTTATGGAAAACGGCGTCAGAAACATTGTAGGATATAATTCCTTGGGATATGTTGAAAAAATGCCATATATAGTAATAATAATAGATGAGTTGGCAGACCTGATGATGGTAGCTGCCGGAAGTGTGGAAGAATCCATAGCTAGAATAGCTCAGAAAGCAAGGGCTATAGGGATACACTTGGTTGTAGCGACTCAAAGACCGTCAACCGACGTCATAACGGGAATGATAAAAGCAAACTTGCCGAGCAGGATATCCTTTGCGTTGAGATCCCAGATAGATTCGAGAACAATACTGGACACACAGGGAGCTGAAAAACTGCTGGGACAAGGGGATATGCTTCTTCTTGAAAATGGTTCTTCAAAACTTGAAAGAATACAGGGAGCTTTTATTTCCGATGATGAAGTAATGAAACTGACAGCAGCACTTAAAGCTAATAAGAAAGTCGTCTATCAGGAAGAAATATTGACGGAAACAGCTGAAAAAAGTAAGGATACGGATCCTTTCTTTGAAAATGCAATAGACGTAATAAAACAGGAAGGCAGAGTTTCCATATCATTATTGCAGAGAAAACTGAACGTAGGTTTTAACAGAGCATCGAGAATTTATGAACAGCTAAAAGAAAACGGCATAATCAGTGATGATAATCAGTTGCTGATTGACGACCTTGATTAATCTGAAAGATAGAGTGCAAAATCATAGTAAATCGTAATAATATGAGTTATAATAATATTAAAAATTTAAAAAAATAATAAAATAAAACAAAAAAATAAAGGAGATTATAATTATGAAATTTTTTGATTTTTTTAAGTTCAGTACAAAACCGACAAGGGATATAGGAATTGATTTAGGTACTGCAAATACTGTTGTTTATGTAAAAGATGAAGGGATATTGATAGATGAACCGACTTACGTCGCAGTAAATATAAAGACAGATGAAGTGGAACATATCGGTACAAAAGCTAAAGAAATAATGGGAAGAACTGCAAAACATACACAAATTATAAGACCTTTAAAAAATGGAGTTATTTCTGATTATGAAATAACTGAAAAAATGCTTGCAGATTTTTTAAAGAAAATCAGAAAAGATAAATTTCAGAGTGCGAGAGTAATAATATGTGTTCCGAGCGGAGTTACTCAAGTAGAGAGAAGAGCAGTCGTGGAAGTCGTAAAAGACGCAGGAGCAAAAGAAGTATATCTTGTAGAGGAGCCGATAGCTGCGGCAGTAGGTGCAGGGATAGACCTTTTCGAGCCTAAGGGACATTTGATAGTAGATATAGGTGGAGGAACTTCGGAAATAGCATTTATAGTTTCAGGAGGAGCTGCTACATCAAGGTCTGTGAAAATAGCGGGAGACCATTTAAATGAAGATATAATGGAATATATAAAAGAAAAGCATAATATGCTGATCGGTGAGAGAACTGCCGAAGAGTTAAAAGTAAATACTATAAGTCTGAAAGATAAAAATACTGAATTTGAAATAAGAGGGAGAGAGCTTGGAAGAGGACTTCCTAAAAGCATAAAAGTTATAGCTTCTGAAATAGATAATGCTATCGATAAAAATGTAGATTTGATAATTGACGAGATAAAATTTACAATGGAAGGGATAGAGCCTGAAGTTGCGGCAGATATATATGAAACAGGAATATACCTTTCAGGAGGGGGAGCAGGAATAAGAATTTTGAAAGAAAAAATAGAAGATGAGCTGAAACTTGAGGTTACGGTATGCGATGAATCCATTCATGCCGTTATAAAAGGTATAGCTAAAATATTAGATGATTTTGACGACTATAAAAATGTAATTATATCTCCTACAAATGAATATTAATAAAATAAAATTAAGTCAAAATCTCATCAGGTATCCTGATTTCAGGGAGAGATATGAATATTAATGAAAATTTGGAAGATAGAGTTGAAACAATAGTATTTCTTTCCAAGGAGCAGCTGACAATAGAAGAACTTGCGAAATTTTATGAAGTGGAATTGAGTAAAATGGAAGAAATACTTTCAAATCTGAAAGAAAAAAGAAAAACAAGCGGAATAAATGTAAAAATAGAAAACGGCATAATAATGCTCGTGTCAAATCCTCTTTATGGAGAAGATGTGAAAAGATTTTTTAATCCTGAAATGAAAATAAAAAAACTGACCCGTTCAACAATGGAAACTCTTGTAATTATAGCTTATAAAGGACCTATAACAAAGACGGAAATTGAGCAAATAAGGGGCGTAAATGTCGAAAAGACAATGACTAATTTGCTTGAAAAAAATCTTATTTATATTTCGGGAAAGAAAAAGACAATCGGAACACCTAATCTATATGAAGTAACGGAAGATTTTTACAGTTATTTGAATATAAACGGTAAAGAAGAACTTCCGGGATTTGAGCAATATGAAAAAATAGAGCTGCTGTATAAAATTCAGGAAGAAGATATCGAAAGTGAAAACCCTGAATTTATAAGAGAAAAGCTCGAAAAGAAAATAAAAATAGAGGTAGAAAATGAGACTGAATAAATATATAGCCGATGCGGGTGTATGTTCAAGGAGAAAAGCTGATGAAATGATAAAAGAGGGCAGAGTAACTGTAAATAAAAAAGAGGCTTTGCTGGGAATGGACATATCTCCTGACGATGTGGTAAGAGTAGACGGTGAAAGAATAAGGATTAATACTGTTTATGAATATTATATGCTCAATAAGCCTAAAAGAGTTATCTGCTCAAATGAGGACAGGTTTGGCAGAAGACTGGCGATAGACTATATAAAATCGAAAAAACGCCTTTTTACATATGGTCGTCTTGATTATATGACGGAAGGACTCATTATAATAAGTAATGACGGCGAAGTCTATAATCATGTGATGCACCCGAGAAAGAAACTATATAAAAGCTATATTGCGAAACTAAGCAGAGAAGTCGAAGAAAAAGACATAGAAGCATGGAAACACGGAGTTGTGATTGACGGGAAAAGGACTGCCCCTGCGAAAGTAAAAAAACTTGATAAAAAAGAAGTAAGAATAGCTATTTTTGAAGGTCGAAACAGACAAATAAGAAAAATGGTTGAAATTTTGGGATATACTGTTGATTCGCTGAAAAGAGTAAAAGTAGGAGAGCTTACTTTGGGACATCTACAACCCGGAGATTACAGAGCATTGACCGAAGAAGAAATAAACTATTTGAAAAATCTGTAAAATATTTAAAATAAGAGGTTTGAATAAATAATATTCCGAATAAATTTTGGAGAAAAATAAATGGAAAATGAAAAAATTATATTTTTAATAGATTTTGACATAACTATAAGTAAAAAAGATTCTACAGACGCACTTCTTGAAACTCATAATCCCGAATACAGGAAAAAATTAAGAGAGCAGTATAAAAACGGCTATGTAACTATGAGAGAATTTGTAATATCGGGATTACAATCATTGAATATAACAAAAGAAGAATATATAAAAACTTTACAGGATAAAGTAGACATAGATGAGAGTTTTATTGATTTTATAAAGAGTGGGGCAGATTTCAGGATAGTAAGTGCAGGAACAAAGCTGAATATTCAGGGAACTCTTTGGAAATATGGGATAAAACTGGGTGATGACAAAATTATTTCCAATGATATAAGTTTTGACGGGAATAGAATAAAAATCACAAATCCTTTTTTAGATAAGGAGATGTACTATGGAGTGGATAAGAAAGAAGCTGTAGAAAATTTTCAAAGACAGGGATATAAAGTAATTTTTGTGGGAGATGGACCATCAGACTATCGTGCAGTAGAGGTGGCCGATTTTTCATTTATTAGAAAAAATACAAGAGCTGTAAATTTCTGTAAAGAAAATAATATAAAATTTATGGAATTTGAAAGTTTCCATGAGATACTTAAATGGATTTTAGAAAAAAGATAAATTATATTGAATAAATAAACGGAAAACAAAATATAAAACACAATCGAAAATAAATTTATAAAGGTGGAAAAACGGAATGTTAAGCAAAGAAGATGTTTTGAAAATAGCGAAATTATCAAAATTAGAGTTTCAGGAAAGTGAAATTGAAGAATTTAGAATAGATTTAAATAAAATACTGGAACATATGGAAATGTTGAATGATATCGATACATCAAATGTAGAGCCTTTATTCAATGTTCTGGATTTAAAGGATAAATTGAGAAAAGACGAAGTTTACAATAGCAATATTAAGAAAGAACTATTGAAAAATGCCCCTGATAAGGATGAAGATTTCATTATCGTTCCGAAAATAATAGGCGGAGGCAATGCTGATAATTAAAAAACAGTATAATTATGTATACATGTATATATTCGGGAATTTTATAATTTTACATTATAAATTAAAAAGTTTCGGATTATGACTAATAAACTAATTATTTTTAAAGGGAAGGTAAAAAAATGGAGTTATATAAAAAAACAGCCAGTGAAATAGCTGAAATGATTAAAAATAAGGAAATAACTTCTGAAGAAGTTACACAGGAATTTCTAAAAAGAATTGATTTACTTGAAAATAAAATAGGGGCATTTTCAAGCGTTTTAAAAGAAAAGGCATTGGAAACAGCTAAAATATTTGATAACGACAATGACGAAAATAAAAGAAAAAATTATGACAATACTTTACTATTCGGAGTGCCTGTGGCGTTAAAAGATAATATCCTTTCCAAAGGAGATTTGACAACTGCTTCATCACAAATCTTGAAAAACTACGAGGGAATATATGACGCAACTGTAGTGGAAAGGCTTAAAAAAGCGGGAGCTGTAATTATCGGAAAAGCCAATATGGACGAATTTGCAATGGGGTCGTCCAATGAAAATTCATCAATAAAACCTGCTTCAAATCCATGGGCATTGGATAGGGTGCCGGGAGGCAGCAGCGGAGGTTCGGCAGCAGCAGTAGCGGCACAAATGGTACCGATAGCTTTGGGGACTGATACGGGAGGAAGTATAAGACAGCCTGCGAGCCTTACAGGAACAGTAGGGATAAAACCGACTTACGGAAGAGTATCGAGATACGGACTTATGGCTTTCGGATCATCCCTTGACCAGATAGGAGCGTTGGCAAAATCTACGGAAGATTTGGCAAGAATTATGCAGATAATATCAGGATATGATGAAAAAGACCCTACTACGGCAGAAGTTGAGGTGCCTGATTATCTGAAAAATATAAATAAGGATATAAAAGGATTGAAAATAGGACTTCCTAAAGAATATTTTACGGAAGAACTGGATAAAGATATAAAAGAAGTTGTAAATAATGCTGTGGAACAGCTGAAAAAACTTGGAGCAGAAATAAGAGAAGTATCATTACCGTATACAAAATACGCAATATCTACATATTATATAATCTCATCGGCAGAAGCTGCTTCAAATCTGTCAAGATATGACGGAGTGAGATACGGTATAAGAAAAAATGACGAAAATATAGAAGAAATGTATGTAAAGTCAAGAAGTGAAGGCTTCGGAACAGAAGTAAAGAGAAGAATAATGATAGGGAATTACGTACTAAGTTCAGGATTTTATGATGCGTATTATAAAAAGGCTTCACAGGTAAGAAGACTGATAAAAGAAGATTTTGAAAAAGTGTTAAGTGAAGTCGACATCATACTGACACCTGTTTCACCTACGACGGCTTTCAAAAAAGGAGAAAAGAACGCAGATCCCGTGCAGATGTATTTAGCAGATATTTATACGGTTTCCATAAATATGGCAGGAGTGCCTGCCATTTCGGTACCTGCCGGGTTTGTAAACGGATTGCCTGTAGGGATACAATTGATTGGAAATTATTTCAGAGAAGATTTATTGTTTAATGTTTCTAATAAGTATGAAGAAGTAAGAGGGAAAATAGAGTATCCTGAGTTGTAAAAAATTAGATGATTTATCTGTTTTTCTAAAATTTAAAATTAATAGAAAGATTTTTTATGAATAATTCAGGATAAAACAAATTTAACAAGGAGAAAAATTGAGATGATAAAGAAAAAAAGAATTATATTATTAATAATATTTCTATT
>CALIJH010000082.1 GCA_938017765.1 uncultured Leptotrichia sp. | reverse complement strand
AGTTTTATAAAAGACTTGTAATAAAAGTTCTGGAAAGAAGCAGTCTTGCTGAGGACAATCCTCTTTTAAAAAAACTGAAATCGGGTCATGATTTGACTCAGAAAGAAATGGTTTTACTGGAAGAACTTTTTGATTCAATTCTTTAAAAAGGGATTACAGTACCAAAGAATAATTATGAAATAAATTAAGCTTGAATAATGGCAGTAAAATGTTGTATACTTTAAAAAGAAATATATTACTGCTATTTTTTAATGGAGAAATTAAGAAAGGAAGGTTGAACATGAATATTGAAAAATTATATCCTGAAAAGGTTTTTTACTATTTTAATGAAATTTCTAAAATACCGAGAGGCTCAAAAAAAGAAGAAAAAATTAGTAACTGGCTCGTAAAATTTGCGAAAGACAGAGGGCTTGAGGTATTTCAGGATAATTCATTGAATGTTGTAATCAAAAAAAATGCTACAGAAGGTTATGAAAATTATTCTCCGCTAATCCTTCAAGGGCATATGGATATGGTTTGGGAAAAAAATAAAAATACGAAATTTGATTTTGAAAAACAGGGGATAGAACTGATACAGGAGAACGGCTTTATAAAAGCAAACGGAACTACTTTAGGAGCAGATGACGGAATTGCAGTAGCTTATGCTCTTGCTATCCTTGACAGTGATGATATAAAACATCCTGCTTTGGAAATTCTCATAACAACGGATGAGGAAGAGGGAATGTCAGGTGCCGCTAATCTTGATTATTCAATTTTTAAAGGAAAAACGCTGATAAATCTGGATACTGAAGAATATGGAGAAGTTTATGTGAGTAGTGCAGGAGGCGGAAGAACGACTACCCAATTTATTTTAAATCCTAAAACTATAAAAATCGATGACAGTGTATTATTGTCTATAGAAGTAAAAGGTCTTTCAGGAGGACATTCGGGAGCAGAAATACACAAAAATCTCGGAAATTCCAATAAAATTTTAGGAGAAATCTTATATCATCTGAGCAAACGTTATTCAATGAAATTGATTTCCTTGGAAGGCGGAGAAAAAGTCAATGCAATTCCAAGAGAAGCCATAGCAAAGTTAAACGTAAATCTTGACGGAGATACTTTGAAAGAGTTTGAAAAACTGGCAAAATTAGCTTTTGAAAATATATTAAAAGATTTTAAAGTGGTTGATAAATCTCCGATTTTAGAAGTAAATGAAATTACAGTAGAAGAATTAGGGAAGAAACCAGCAGAAATTTCTCAATCCGATACAGCCAATATTATATCCTATATACATGAATTTCCTTACGGCGTTCAGGCAATGAGCAAAAAAATTAAAGGACTTGTTGAGACATCAATAAATCTTGGAGTAGTAAGAACAGCGACAGTAAAAGGAAATGTTGAGTATTCTTTTAAAGCATTGTCAAGAAGCTCCGTAAATGAAGCTCTCAATAAATTACTCGAAGAAATCACTGATTTGGCAAGAAAACACGGGGCAAATATAAAAGTAGATTCCAATTCTCCGTTATGGGAATATAAGGAAAATTCTCTGATAAGGGATTTAATAGTCAAAAAGTTTAAGGAAATAAACGGAAAAGAACCTGAAGTAAAAGCAATCCATGCCGGACTTGAATGCGGAATTTTTGCTGATAATATTAAAGATTTAGATGTAGTTTCAGTAGGACCAAACATATTTGGAGCCCATACGCCTGAAGAAAGAATGGAAATAAAATCTGTAGGAGAAATGTGGGATCTGCTTCTGAAAATACTTGAAGATTATAATATCAGATAAACAAAAGGAATTTTTATGGAAAAGAAAAAAATGAAAATAAATGAAATTATTGTAGTAGAGGGAAAAGATGACATAACAGCATTAAAAAGGGTCGTAGACGGTCATATCATAGCTTTGAACGGATTTTCGGGGATTACAAAAAAATCTATTGATAAATTATCGGAACTGTCTAAAGAAAATGATATAATTCTTCTAACTGACCCTGATTATGCAGGGAAAAAAATAAGAAATACTATTGAAAAACATATTCCTGATATAAAACACGCTTTTATAAGCAGAAAAAATGCTCTGAAAAAAAATAATATAGGAGTTGAAAATGCTTCAGATAATGCGATAATTGAAGCATTGTCCAACATAATAACCCATAAAAATAAAGACAAAATTTCAGATACTTTTACTTTGAATGATCTGATAAAAAACGGTTTATGCTCAAAAGATGATTCCAAAAAGAGAAGAATTATTCTGGGAGACATTCTGAAAATAGGCTACTATAATTCAAAACAGTTATTAAATGCCTTAAATTCCTTTAATATTACTAAAGAAGATTTTAACAAAGCTGTGGAGAAAATTGAGAAATAGAAATTTCTATACACTGTGGTATTTTATTGGTATAAAACTAAATAATTCTAATTAAATTTTTATGAAAACTAATTGCAAAAATAAAAAATTGAAGTATAATTAAAAAGAGAAAGCATAAAAATTAAAGAAAGGAGAATGAAGAAAATGAGGTTCAAAGTATTATGTACGGTAGTCAAAGGTGACAGTTTTTCTCAGGATTATCATAGAAATATATTGAGTATGCTTAAGTCGGGACTTGATAGATATGAGGAAATATTTAAAGAATTTTTTGGTTCAAACAAACAAAAAAAGTATTGCTGGTCGGTATTTTTTAAAAATTCAAGATTTGAAAAAGATAGAATACTTTTACAGGGAGAGAAAAAGGAATTTATTATCAATTTTTCAATATTGAATAATAATGATGCAATCAATATTTACAATGCTTTTATAAATATAAAAGGTAAACATATTAATATTTCTGATAATTTGACAGTAAAAGTTGCAAATATAACGATACTGCCTGCTAAAGAAGTTAAAGGAATTTCTTTAAAAGGAAAGACAATGTCTCCCATAGTTTGTAGAGATCATAATCAGAAAACACAGGAAGATACATATTATACAGGAAATGATGATAAATTTGTTTCGATATTGAAAAGAAATCTTTATCTGGAAATGAAAAACGAATATGGTGAATATATAAAAAAAGATATTGAAGATTTAATAATCAAAACAGAAAATTTGAAAAAGAATGTTGTCAAATTTTATGGAAAATTTATCGATACGTCAATAGGAACTATATGTTTAGAAGGAAAAAACTATCTGCTGAATTATATTTACAGTTCGGGACTCGGTTCACTAAGAGGCAGCGGATATGGACTGCTTGAAATAACACCATAATACGCAAAGAAAGTAGGAAGAAAAATGAGTGAAAAGATAGAATTACGCTTGTCAAATTGGCTTTTCAATGCTGCTCTTTTGGGATTTTATAATATCCTTGGAGGAAAGCAGGCTGAAGAAAAAGGAGAAATAGAGATTTCTGAAGACGGTCAGGCGTTAAAATTTTTCCCTAATGTACTTGAGAATTTTGAGTATAAATATTTTGATTTCTTTTTAAAAAGATATTATAAAATTCTTCCTTACGGGAAAATATTATCTTTTGAACAATATATTGATGATTTTCTGTCAGGAAAGAAAGAAAATATCTCGTCCGATGAAATAGAAAAAGTTATAAATGAAAAAATAGATTTTATAAAAAAGACTTTGAAATCAAACAGCTATCAGTCTGCATATGATTATATGGAAACAGGCGGAAAAGAAAAAATATTGAAACTGGAAAAAGAAATTAAAAAAATAAAAAAGCCTAAAGAAAATGTAACAGGTGAAACATTACAGGAAATAAAGGAAACTTTTAATCAGTTAAAAGAAATAATGATATTTTTGAAAAAAGCAGTAGTGGACGAAAAAGGTAACGCGAAAAAATATCCTGCTGCAAAAAATATCATATATCTTATAGTTAATAATAACTGGAATGGGGTTTCCTTTTTGAATAGAGCTAATGCGGCTAAAGATGTATATGAGGAATACAAATCCTATTTTGTAAACCCTGCAATCGAATACATTAATAAAGAAAAGTCAAAATTCAAGTATAAATGCAGTATTTCGGATATGCCTATGGAAAATTATCAGAATACTCTGGGATTTCTGAATTATACAGGGTTCGATATAGCGAGAAAGCCTTCACATGTATGGAATTTTAATAATGATATAGCTGTAACTCCTTTAGTAACTTTGATTTATTCGTGTATGCCTGCGGGATTTGTTTTTGAGATAAATAAAGGAATATTTGTAAATGCCAATTTCAGTTTTAAATTTATAGAGCAGATTAATAACGGAATAGCAAGAAATATTTATGTTGAAAATCAGGAAGATAAAAAAATAAATTTATACAGAAATTTATTAAAAGAATTTGAAGTTGAAAGTAACAGTACAAAATATGAAATAGCAGATATTCAAGTAGTCAGACTGGAAGATGAAACATACAGATTCAGTGTATTATCAAAAAATATGCTGCAACTGCTGAATGCAAATAAAGAGAAAATCAACAGACTGTTAGGCAGAAGTTATAAAGATTATGACAGATATTTTAATTTATATGATGAAACAATTAGAGAACTGCTAAATAATCAGAATTTATTTTCACTGATAAACAGGCTGTGTTATTATAAAATTTCAAAAAATAGATACGCTTATTATAATGAAAGTAATTTGCTTGATTTGGTTAAATTAAATATGGATTATATCAGGAGGTTAAAAGAAATGGAGAATAAAGAAGAAAAAAAATGTAAACTGAAAGAAGAAGATGTCAATGCAATCAAAAATAACGGTTATTATTTCAGAAAAAGTTATATTGAAGTGAGCGGGAATGATAAAAAGATAGGAAGTCTGCTGTATAGATTACAGAATTCTCTCAGAATAAATAATGTAGATATGTTTATGGATACTCTGATTTCAGCTCATGCTTATGCAGGAAAGGAAATACATAAATTATTTACTAAAGCTCTTGTTGACGAAGAGGATTTTCAAACATTGGGACATGCCTTTTTGATAGGATTGCTGGGAGAAAGAAAAAATGAAGATGAAAATAAAAACAATAAAGAAGGGAATGAGTAATTATGGAGAAAAAAGGATTGACATTTACAGCTGTGTTTTTGGCACAAAGTGCAAACTATGGTGAAGGGATAGGAAATGTGGCAGCTCTTAAAAAAATATCCAGAAATAGAGGAGAACAGTACACGTATATATCAAGACAGGCTATAAGATATAATATAATAGAGCAGTTAGGGGAGCCTCTTTCTCCTGTGAAAAAAGATACTGGAGATAAAGATGTAATCCAATTTTCTATTGATGCTAAAATATCAGAATATCCTGAACTTGATTTTTTCGGATATATGAAAACTTATAATGATAAGAAAAAAGACAAAAATTCAAATTCAGAAAAAAAAGGAGGAGCTTATACACGTTCTGCAATAGTGAGATTGTCAAATGCAGTTTCTCTGGAAACATTTAAGGGAGATTTGGAATTTCTGACAAATAAAGGATTGGCAGACAGAGCAGGTGAATTTCCTAATATAGCACAAGCTGAAATTCATAAGTCATATTATAAATATACACTTACAATAGACTTGGATAAAATAGGTGTAGACGAACTGGACAATATCAATATAGATAATAAAGAGAAAGCAAGAAGAGTGAAAAAACTTCTGGATACAATTTCATTACTTTATAGAGATATAAGAGGAAGAAGGGAAGATTTAAAACCTCTATTCATAATAGGCGGAGTATACGATATAAAAAATCCTTTTTTTGAAAATATTGTAGATATAAAAAATAACAGGATTGCAGTCGAAAAATTATATAGCGGAATTTATGATTATATTGAGAAAGACACTTTGTGCGGTATTGTAAAAGAACAGTTTGATAATGACACCGAAGTTGAAACTGAATTGAAAAAGAAAAATATAACCATAACCGATACTCCTGAATTTTTTAAAAAGATAAAAGAGAAAGTTGATGAATATTATGATAAGAGCAATTAAGCTTAAACTGTATCAGAATATGGTTAATTATAAAACTGCAACAAGTTTTCAGCTAAAAGAAACTTATCCCTTGCCTCCTTATTCCACAATAATAGGAATGGTTCATTCGCTATGTGATTTTAAGGAATATGTTCCTATGGAAATAAGTGTAGCCGGAAATTATTTTTCCAAAGTAAATGACCTCTATACAAGGTATGAGTTTAAAAGCGGATATTCCTATGAAAAGGGTCGTCATCAGATTAATGTGGACGGTTTTGGTATAAGCAGAGGAATAGCCACGGCAGAGTTACTTGTAGATGTGAACCTGACTATACATATCATTCCCGAAAATCAGTCTGATGAAAATATTAAAAAAATAGTTGATGCTTTTAAAAATCCGAGGGAATATCCGTCTTTAGGTCGAAGAGAAGATATTGTCGTAATTGAAAACGTGAAAGTTGTTGAGATTGAAGAAAAGGAGCTGGAAAAAGATACAGCTTACGGGAAAAATATTTATGCATATATTCCTGTAAGATTTATCAAGGAAAATTTAGTGGGTTTTGGGGATAAAAAAGACGGAGTTCAGATTGCAGGAACGAGATATCAGATAGCTAAAAATTACAATCTGAAAAATATAGGAACGAAAGCTAAACCGAAAGAAATTCGATTATGGGAGAAAAAAGAAGTGATATATTCTTCGGATATAACGGGATATGAAGAAAGTATATTACCTGTAGACAGTGATGGAGATATTGTATTCTGTGATTTATAATATATTTTTATTATTTATGAGGATGTTTCAAAAGAAAAACTTAAAAAGTAATATGAGAAATTATATTTGTGATAGAAAATCTAAAAAGGAGTTTATGAAATGGAAAACGGATTTTTGGCAAAGTCAACAGGAGAAACAATAATAGAACATACTGAAAACCTTATAGAGAATTTTATTTTACTAATGAAACTTTATCCTAATATCAAAGTGAATAAAAAACTTTTATTATTAGCCTGTATATATCATGATCTTGGAAAAATAAATAAAAAATTTCAGGGAAAATTATTCGGGAAAAGGGATGAAAGTGAAATTCCTCATGGAGTTTTAAGTACGGCCTTTATAAATTCAAAAAATTTAATAAAAAATCAAAATTTCGATAAATATGATTTGAAAATATTGGCTCATGCTGTGGCTCTGCACCATGAAAGAGATATTTCCGAAATTGAAGATGATGATTTTGAAAAAGAAATAGAACTAATGAATAATGAAACTGAAAATTTTATAAACAGCCTAAAAAAACTGGAAAAAGAATACAAAGACTATTTCGAAAAAGATAATGATGAATTAGTTGAAAAATCGGAGATATTTAATATTCAGGACAATAATATAAAATTAAAAAAACTAAGTGAAAGATACTATAAGTTAGGAGAAAGACTATATTCAGTAGATGTTTCAATATCTAAAGAAGAAGCGGAAGAAATTTTTAGTAAATATATAATGTTGAAAGGTCTGCTGAATAAAATCGATTATGCTGCAAGTTCAAGATTAAAAGTCGAATATAAAAATGATTTTTTAGAAAAAAGTATGGAAAATTTTTTACAAAATGTATTAAAAAAATATAACAGTAATAATGACTGGAACGATTTACAGAAATTTATGATCAAAAATAGTGATAAAAATGTTATTGTTGTGGCACAGACGGGTTTTGGCAAAACGGAAGCAGGGCTTTTATGGATTGGAAATAATAAAGGTTTTTTCACACTACCTCTAAGAGTAGCGATAAATTCTATCTATAAAAGAATAGAAGAACAGATAATACAGGGAGATGTTACAAACAAATTTGGCATACTTCATTCGGATTTTAGAAGTGAATATTTGAAAAATCTGGAAAATAATAAAAAAGATAAAAACATTCAAAAAAATCTGACAGAAGACAAATTTGACGAATATATCAATAAGACAAAACAGCTGTCTTTACCGTTGACAGTCTGTACCATTGACCAGCTGTTTGACTTTGTATACAGAGCGGCGGGATTTGAACTGAAAGTGGCGATACTGTCTTATTCCAAAATAGTGATAGATGAAATACAGATGTATTCCTCTGAATTAGTAGCTTCGCTAATTTTCGGGATAAAATATATAACGGATTTTGGAGGAAAATTTGCCATAATGACTGCAACTTTGCCGGGAGTTATTAAAACATTACTGGAAAAGGAAAATATTCCTTTTATTACAACAGAACCGTTTATTAATAACGATATAAGACATAAAGTAAAAGTAGAAAATAAAGAAATAAATACTGAATTTATAAAAGAAAAATATAAAAATAATAAAATTTTGGTAGTATGCAATACTGTCAGAAAATCAAAAGAAATATATGATAAACTTAAAGAAATGGGGATTCCCGATGATGAAATAAACCTGCTGCATAGCCAGTTCATAAAAAAAGACAGAGCAGAAAAAGAAGCTGAGATTTCCAAGTTCGCTGACCCTAAAAGATTTACCGAAAATATTAAAAAAGAAAGAGAAATTGAAAATATAAGGGAAAATGGGATTTGGATTGGAACACAGGTACTGGAGGCTTCACTGGATTTGGATTTTGATGTTCTGATTACGGAGTTATCGGATTTGAACGGATTATTTCAAAGAATGGGAAGATGTTACAGAAAAAGAATAATCAGGATAGATGAAGAATATAACTGTTATGTCTTTATTGAAAATTGCAGTGGTATAGGCAGCAAGAAAAGTATAATAGATGAAACTATACATGAAAAATCAAGGGAAAAACTTGTTAATATTGACGGAATACTGACGGAAAAAGAAAAACTGTCTTTGATAGATGATGTATATTCCTATGAGAGTCTCAAAGAAAGTAAATATTTTCAACTTATAAATGAAAAATTATACACATTGAAAGATTATATAGTTGAATATGATATTAAAAAAGAAGAAGTGAGAAAGATTTTCCGTAATATACGTTCAATAGAGATAATCCCTAAAAGAGTGTATGATGATAATGCGGAAATGATAAACGGAAAGATAGAAATTTTAAAGAGAACATATAAAGACTTGTCTCAAGAAGAAAAAGAGAAGTTGAAATTGGAAAAGATAAAGGCAAGAGATAAGATAAATCAGTTAAAAGTAAATATTCCTGAATATGAGTTCGATAAAAGTGATTATGAATTTTTAAAAATAAATAATTATGAAAGCATAATAATATTAAATTGTGATTACTCTTATGAAAGAGGTGTGGAAATACTAAAACAGGAAAAAAAGAAAGATTTTGAGGATTTGTGTTTTTAATTTGATAATACTGAATCAGGTGAATTTATTATGAGAATAAGTGGATTAATGATGAATTATTATTTTATCTGTAAAAGAAAATTATGGTGTTTTTCAAGAAATCTGAACTTTGAAGAAACTAATGAAAATGTCAAAATGGGGAAATTAATCGATGAAAGCAGATATTCTTTTGAAACAAAACAGATAGCAATAGAAGAAACCGTAAACATTGATTTTATAAGGAACTGGAAAGTTGTCCATGAGATAAAAAAGAGTAAGGCTATAGAAGAGGCGGCAATCTGGCAGGTGAAATATTATATTTATTTTCTGAAAAAAAGAGGAATAGAAATAGAAAAAGGAATAATTGATTATCCTGAAATAAGAGAAAGAAAAGAGATAATTTTATCTGAAGAGGACGAAGCATATCTGGAAAAGGTTTTGATAGAAATTGAAGAAATATGTAAAAATGAAAATTCTCCTGAAGTTATAAATGATAAGCGATGTAAGAAATGTGCCTATTATGAATACTGCTATATTTAGTTTAAGTATACTATGTTTTGGAAAACAGACAGGAGATGGTCAAAATGTCCGAAAGTTATTTTATATTTTCAAACGGAGAACTGAAAAGAAAAGATAATGTCGTAAGAATTACAGCAGCAGACGGCAAGTCTAAAGATACCTGTACATATATTTAATTATTACGGATTTTATACAGGGACTTTTTATCCTAAAGAAACAAATGTTTCAGGAAAATTGTTTGTCAGACAGGTCGAAAATTATACGGATAACACTAAAAGAACTGAGCTGGCACAATTAATAATTGACGCTGCAAGTTCTAATATATTGAGGAATTTAAGATATTATCAGGAAAGGGGAAAAGACCTTGAAGAAATTATAGAGCAAATAAAAGCTCTGAAAAAAGGAATTTTTAGGACGCAAAACGTTGAAGAACTTATGGGAGTAGAGGGAACTATCAGAAAAGTGTATTATGACAGCTGGAACATCATTGTAAATCAGGAAATTGATTTTGAAAAAAGAGTGAAAAGACCTCCTGATAATATGATTAATACTATGATTTCTTTTTTAAATACTCTCGTTTACACTGCCTGTTTATCTGAAATATACGTCAGTCAGTTAAATCCTACAATAAGCTATTTGCATAGTGTAGGAGATAGGAGATTTTCATTATCATTGGATTTGGCGGAAGTTTTTAAACCTCTGCTTGCTGATAGAGTTATTTTTTCTTTACTAAATAAAAAAATGATAACTGAAAAAGATTTTGCCAAGGATTCAAATTATTTTTATATGAAAGAAAAAGCACAAAAATTAATTTTAAAAACTTTCAATGAAAGGCTTGAAACAACGATAAAACACAGGGATTTAGGCAGAAATGTATCATATAGGAGACTGATGAGATTAGAAGCATATAAAATAGTAAAACATTTAATGGAAGACAAAAAATACGAAGGTTTTAAAATATGGTGGTAGTATGTATGTTATATTAGTATATGATATTTCAACAGATGATGACGGTGCAAGAGTTTCACGCAATGTTTTTAAAATATGTAAAAAATATTTGACAAATGTTCAGAAGTCAGTATTTGAAGGAGAAATAACAACTGTTCTTTTAAGAAAACTGTATTTGGAATTGAGAGTATATATCAGGGAGGATAAAGATTCGGTTTTATTATTTAAAAGTAGACAGGAAAAGTGGCTTGAAAAAGAATTTTGGGGAATGGAAGATGATAAGACATCTAATTTTTTTTAACGATAAATTCTCAATTTGTTGATTTTCAATAGTGATTGAGCCTATATTCCAGTATAGATTTATATAATAATTTCATATTCGGATTGATTTTCAATAATAATTGAGTTTATATTTGAATGAGAAACAATAAAATTCATGGGATTGTCCCGTAAAGTGGAAAAAATACTCTTGGGACACTCCTTTTTTATTTTGTAATTTAAATACAAAAAAATTTTAGGTTATTTATTGAAAAAAAATCGTATATATAGTACAATCTTCTAATAGGAGGAGAGATGAAAGTTGCCGAATTTATTAATAACGAAATAGTAGAAATAATGAGAAAAGAAATAGAAGATTCAGGCGGGAACGAAGTATTTTTCAGAGGTGTACCTGATGAAGAAGGGCTTGTTACAAAGATTGAAGTGATAGCAAGAGGAAATGAGAGCTCTGTTGCAGCGTTATTAAACAGAATGAAAAAAAATGAGGTAATAATACACAATCATCCCTCGGGCATACTCATACCGTCTAATGAAGATGTGGCAATTTCCAGTGTATACGGCGAAAGCGGCGGAGCTTCCTATATTATAAATAATGATGTTAATGATATATATATAATAGTTCCTTTAAAAAAACATACGGGGATAAATATAGACGAATTTTTTGGAGAAAAAGGAAAAATTCATCAGAAAATCAAAAAGTTTGAACCTCGTAAAGAGCAGTATAAAATGTCAAAATATATTGAAAAATGTATGAATGAAAATAAAAAACTCATAATAGAAGCAGGGACAGGAACGGGAAAAACAATAGCTTATCTGCTTCCTACCCTTTTATATGCTCTAAAAAATAATCTGAAACTGATAATATCCACAAATACGATAAATTTGCAGGAACAGCTTATAAATAAGGACATTCCTTTAGTAAAAAAAATAATCGGAGAGGATTTTACTTATGAGATAGTAAAAGGCAGGGGAAATTATCTATGTAAAAGAAAACTGAAAAATATAAATGTTATTGAAAATGAACAGGATACCGAAGAAGAAAAAAAAGAAAAGAAAATACTAAAAAGTATTCTCGAATGGGACGAAGTTACTGAAACAGGCGACAGAAGCGAGTTGAAATATGAAGTTCCCAATTATATATGGGAAAAAGTAAACTGCGAAGCGGATTTATGTACATCGAGCCGCTCATCAGATTGTTATTTTTTTAAAGCAAGAAAAAAAATAGGCAATGCAAATATGCTCATAGTAAATCATCATCTATTTTTTGCAGATTTGGCAATTAGAAACGAAATAGGATTTAATACGGAGTATTCCATATTGCCTAACTATGATATTGTAGTTTTTGATGAAGCCCATAATATAGAAGATACGGCAAGAAATTATTTTACTTATGAAGTCTCAAGATATACATTGGGTAGGATTGCAGGAAATATACATAATAGGAGAGCAACGGGGACAAATAATGCGGGAGCATTGACAAGACTAATGGCATATCTGAATGAAAATCTTAAGCAGGAAGATTATATCAAAGCTGATGAAATGAAAGAAGAAATTATAGAAGCTCTCAATAAATTTTATGACGAGGGAAATGTGATTTTCGATAAGATAATCTATCCTTTCGCTCAAGAATTGGGGAGTGGAGAAATAAAGAGAAGAATAGACAGAACTGAGATAAAGAAAAGTCAGTTCTGGAAAGAAATAACAGGGTTACAGACAGAATTAAAAGATAAATATGGAGATTTATTGAGAAAAAATGCAAAATTTTTAAATTTTATTGACAGTTTTGAATTGGAAGATGAAAATGGGGTAATATTTGATTTTACAAGATATTTTGAAAGATTGAAGCAATATTTTTCAAATTTTAAGTTTATATTGCAGTCTGACGATGAAGATTATGTCTATTGGCTCAATATAAACACTTCAAGGGCTAATATAAAACTTTATGCGACACCTTTCGATGTAGCTGAATCCCTTGAAGAAAATCTCTTTAATAAAATGAACAGAATGGTTTTTACATCAGCAACTTTAGCAGTGGAAAATAAATTTGATTATTATAAAAAAAGTATCGGGCTTGACAGAGAGGAAAAAGATAACATAGAGGAAGAAATTATAAGTTCCCCTTTTGACTATGAAAAGCAAATGAAAGTATACATTCCTAACGATTCTCTCGACCCAAACAATCTTGAATTTTTAAATGACCTCGAATATTTTATAGAAAAAGTCATAAAAAGTACAGAAGGGCACTGTTTTTTGTTATTTACTTCATACAGTTCAATGAATTATCTGTATAACAGACTGAAAACTTATTTTAACAAAAATGAATATACATTTATAAAACAGAATGACTATCCGAGACATGAAATGATAGAAATATTCAAATCTTCAAAAAATCCTGTATTATTTGGAACTGACAGTTTTTGGGAAGGTGTAGATGTTCAGGGAGAGCAGCTCAAATCGGTAATTATAGTAAAATTGCCCTTTAAAGTGCCTAATGACCCTGTAACGGAAGCTATCATTGAAGATATAAAGAAAAAAGGGAAAAATCCTTTCAATGATTATCAGGTACCGCAGGCGGTCATCAAATTCAAGCAGGGAGTGGGGAGACTTATAAGAAGTAAAAAAGATACAGGAATTATAACTGTTCTTGATAACAGAATAATTAAAAAATCCTATGGAAAAAAATTTTTAAAATCATTGCCTAAAAACATAGTGGAAAAAAGTAAAGATGAAATTCTTGATTTAATAGAAGCTGAATAATCGGAGGTAAAAAATGACAATAAATATATTCGGGCGGGAAATAGTATTCGAAATAAAGGAGAAAAGCAGAAAAGAAAGTTCGATAATATTATCCAACAAAAAATTTATAAACAGATTCATATGGTCGGTTCTGGTATTTTTTGCTTTCGGAATAATTATAGAATTTTCTAAATTAGGAGCAAATTATACTGTGGGAAGCGTAGCTCCTTCAGACATTATAGCTTATAAAGATGTTATCTATACTGTAGATATTTTAGATAAAGGGATTAAAGAAAAAATAATGAAAAATACTACTCCCGAGTATGATAAAATTTCTTCCGTACCCGAAGAAGCAGTTGTTGCTATAAATAATTTTTTCAGAGATATAAAAACAGTCGATTTATCCAACGACCAGAGCATAAGCAATTTTATAAGAGACAATAGATACAATCTGACGGTGAAAGATTTTAAAGGGATAGTTGAAAGGGAAAGTGTAGGTTATGTAGTAAACCTGATAACTATAATAAAAGAAATATATGAAGTTGGAATAGTCAAGACCGAAGATTTTGACCATATAATAGATAAAAATAATATAAAAATAGATGATTTGGATAAAAAGTTTCTAAAAAACTTTATAAAACCGAATTTGAAAATAAATGATAAAAAAACTATGGAAAAAATTGAAGACAATCTTGATTCCCTTAAAGACAAGGAAATAAAAATATATAAGGGAGACATAATTGTCAAAAAAGGCGATGTGATTGACGTTGATGATTATGAGAAACTTGAAAAATTGAACCTTGTAAGAGGTCAGGATAAAGTAAGAAAAGTAGCAGGACTGATTATAACTTTTGTATTAGTAAGTGCTTTATTTTATTATCTGACTAAAAAATATTCTAAAAAAGTCATAGAATCAAAAGCGTTTTATCCTTCATTACTTATTATTATAATGGTAAATATTTTATATGTACTGTTTTTTAACAATGAATTTTATATATATTTACTGCCTTTTGCGACAATCCCTATAATTCTTACAATACTTGGAGATAAGGTTTTTGCACTGACGTATACTTTTTTTAATATGATACTGCTTTCGAGAGATGAAACATGGTTTTTAGTTATTGTGGCAGTCACTCTTGTCGCAATATACAGGGCTGATAAACTTACAAACAGAAGTGATATAGTAAAATTAGGTGTTTTTACGGGAATGTTTCAGGGAATAATGTCATTAAGTTATGGATTGATAAACCAGCTTGCCTTTCCTATACTTATAATTATGATTATATTTTCAGTATTTTCAGGTATTCTTACAGGAATGATAGCCTTGGGAATATTACCTTATCTTGAAAATAGCTTTGATATACTGACCGATATAAAATTGCTAGAACTGAGCGATTTTTCCCATACACTGCTGAAACAGCTCCTTGTTACGGCTCCGGGAACTTTTCACCATAGCATAATGGTAGGGGCATTGGCAGAAGCAGGAGCAGAGGCTATAGGCGCAAATGCCACGTTTGCAAGGGTAGCGTCTTATTATCATGATATAGGGAAAATGAAAAGACCGTTATTCTTTGTAGAAAACCAGAAAGGCGGGAAAAATCCTCATAATACAATAAAGCCGTCATTAAGTGCATTGATAATAACATCCCATACAAGGGACGGATATATAATCGGAAAGCAGAACAAGCTTCCTAAGGAAATACTTGATATAATTTTGGAACATCATGGAACGACATTAGTTCAGTTCTTTTATTATAAAGCGTTGGAAAAAGGTGAAGAGGTACTGGAATCGGATTTCAGATATAGCGGTCCGAAACCGAAGACAAAAGAGTCGAGTATAATTTTCCTTGCAGATACTATTGAAGCGGCTGTAAGGGCTTCCGAAGATAAAAGTAGGGAAGGGATAGAAAATTTGATAAGATACCTGATAAGATACAAAATAGACGATAACCAGCTAAGTAACTCTAACTTGACTTTAGGAGAAATTGAAAAAGTAATACGGGCATTTCTGAATGTTTTACAGGGTGCCTACCATGAAAAAATTAAATATCCTAAATTAGATGAAAATTCAGAAAAGAGAGTGAAATAATATGCTGGAATGTGATATAACTTATGAAATTGATAAAATTGAAGAGTTTCTTGACGAAAAAAAAATCGAAAACTTTATAAAATTTATTCTTGAAAATGAATATAAAGAAGAATATGGAAAGAATGACTATTATTTATCTTTATTAA
>CALIJH010000081.1 GCA_938017765.1 uncultured Leptotrichia sp. | reverse complement strand
AGATAAAAAAGGAGTGTTCATAATTTATGATTAAAGTAGACTGTCTCGGATATAACTGTCCGATTCCCGTGATAATGTTAAAGGAAAAGCATTCATACATTATGGAAGGAAAAAAAATTCTTCTCGTAACTGATCACAGTTTAGCATTACAAAATATCGAATATTACTGTAATATAAATAACTTCAAATATAAAACCGAAGAAGTCCTGAAAGGAATATGGGAAATTTCAATCAGCAAATAATTCAATAAATAAAAGCAATTAATAAATAAATTTTGATATATGTTTTTCTATATATGAAATTATTCTGTTCAATCCGTCAACCTGAGAAGCCCTTTTCACCAGACTAATATTCTGAACAATAGATAGATTATCAATATTTACAATTTTGATTTCCTTATTATAAAGTTCTTTTTTTATTGTACAGTAAGGTAAAAATGCAAGTCCGTACCCATTGACTACACATGATTTTATTGCATCAATACTTTCAAGATTATATGTAAATTTATAATTTTCATAGCCGCTTATATATTTTGCAACTGTTCTTGTAATTTCATTTTCTGTAGATACATTTATCAAATCATATCTGTTTAAATCTTTCACAGTTATAAAATCAGGATATTTTTTAGCTATATTGGACGCTACCAATAAAATTTCCTCTTCAAATATTTTTTTACTTACAAGCCCGCTATCTTCTTTTACAGCTTCTGAAAGAAATCCTATATCACATCTTTCTTTTCTAAGTTCCTCCTCTATTGTAAAACTGTCGCTTCTGCTATATAATTCAACGGATATATTGGGATAATGCTGTTTTAGATGATGTATCACACAAGGTAGTGAATAATTGCACATAGTTGGTACCGCAGAAATTTTAATTTTTTTTACATTATTCTTTTTATCTTCTATTTCTTTTTCCATTTCCTGTAAAAGTTTTTCAGTCATCGAAAAATATTTATAAACTATTTTTCCTTCTTCGGTGAGGTCTATTCCCTTATTACTCCTGATAAACAAATCCACTTCCAACTCTTTTTCCATTTTTTTCAACTGCTGAGATAAAGCAGGCTGAGAAATATAAAGTTTATCAGCTGCTTTTGAGATACTTCCTGTTTCCGACACTGTCAAAAATATTTCGTAAATTTCATTTAACATTTATTTCCTCCCGCTTTATCTTTTTTAGACTTTCTTAATTTTATATTTTTTTATTTTTCTTTTTTCAGTTACATCTATTTAGCCTCTCATCTTTCATATTTTATCTTATTATTAATTCTTATAATAATTCTTCTTTGACTTTATTTACAAGTTCTTTCACATATTTATCGACTATTTCCTGACTTTCAGCCTCTACCATTACCCTTATAAGAGGTTCTGTTCCTGACGCTCTCACGAGTATTCTCCCTTTTCCGTTAATTTCCTGTTCTTTTTCCTTTATAAAATCTGTCAATGCTTTATTATTTTCCCAGCCTGCTTTTTTTTCTTTGGATACCGTTACATTCTGCATATCCTGAGGCCACAGTTTTATATTTTTTGCCAGCTCATTTAAAGTTTTTCCACTTTCAAGCATAGCTGAAACAAGTTGAATCGAAGACAGAACTCCGTCCCCTGTAGTATTATAGTCAAGCATTATAATATGCCCTGACTGCTCTCCTCCTAAATTCAATCCAAATTCTCTCATTTTTTCGAGAACATATCTATCTCCTACATTCGCTCTTATAAGTCCTATTCCTTTTTCTTCGAGATGTTTTTCAAATCCCATATTACTTAAAACCGTAGTAACTAATTTATTGTCGTTGAGTAATCCCTTATTTTTAAAGTTTCGGGCAATTATTCCTATTATGAGATCTCCGTCTATTATCTGTCCCGTGTGGTCTACAGCTATCAGTCTGTCAGCATCTCCGTCATAAGCCAATCCTAAATCGGCATTGTATACTTTCACAACTTCCTGAAGTAATTCAGGGTGTGTAGAACCGCAGTTCACATTTGTATTTTTACCATTAGGTATATTATTTATAACTATTATGTCTGCACCCAATCTCTGGAAAATCTTTGACGCAACCCTGTAAGCTGCACCATTCGCAGTATCAATTACTATTTTAGTGCCTTTAAAACTTCTTTTAACAGTAGATTCCAGAAAATCAAGATATATCCTCATATCATCTTCGACAAATTTGAATCTTCCTAAATCATCTCCTGAAACTTGATGTTTTAGAAGCTCTTCACGATTTTCCATTAAGTTTTCCAATTCTTCTTCAATATTATCAGGCAGTTTGTATCCACTCTGACTGAAAATTTTAATTCCGTTATCTTTCACCGGATTATGAGAAGCTGAAATCATTATTCCCGCATCAGCATTGAGTTTTCTTGTCAGATATGATACACCGGGAGTAGGCAGCACTCCTACAAAGTCTATATGCACACCCATTGAAGTCAGTCCTGCAGATAATGCTGACCTTATCATATATCCCGATATTCTCGTATCCGTTCCTAAAATAATTTTAGGCTTGGTTGTTCCTTTTTTATTTTTTTTTAGATAATAACCCAAAGCCAGTCCCAAATCAGTTACAAGATCAATAGTCAAATCCTTGTTTGCTTCTCCGCGCATACCGTCCGTTCCGAAATATTTTCTCGCCATTTTTCCTCCTAATAATTTCTTACTATTTTTTATTATTTCCTCTTTTTAGTATTGACTTACCATTTTTTGATTTTTCCATTATTTTTTCTTCTTCCGCTAATGGCAGGATAATAGTAATTTCAGTTCCTTTTCCTAATTCGGATTTCACTTCTATTTTACCGTTATGTATTTCCACTATCCTTTTAACGATAGCAAGACCCAGTCCCGTACCTCCTGTAGCCTTAGTTCTTGAAACATCAACTCTATAAAACCTCTCAAATATTCTCTTAGAATCTTCAGGAGTCATTCCTATTCCTTCATCTTTTATAGTTATTCTTCCGAAACCGTCTTTTTTTTCTGAAATTATATATATATCAGTATTTGGCTCCGAATATTTTGTTGCATTTTCTATTAAAGCTCTCACTGCCTGTTGTAATAAAGTAGCGTCAGCCTTAATCTTATAATCATCGGATTTTTCCAAATTGAATATATGGTTTTTCACTGAAACCACTGTGTCGGAATATATCTGTTGTATCAGTTCATCTGCATCGATTTCCTGAAAATTGGTATTTATTTTTGTAACTTCCCCTTTAGCAAGGAAAAGTAATTTTTGAACAAGACTTTTCATATTTTCAGCTTCATTTATTATAGAGTCTATAGATTCCTCAAAAATAGCTTCATCCGTGAGCTTTCTTTTCTTTATTATTTCCGCATAACCTTTTATTATTGCCAGAGGAGTTCGCAGTTCATGAGATGCGTCGGATACAAATTTCGACTGATTGTCAAAAGAAAATTCAAGTCTGTCCAGCATTTCATTTATAATTAATGTCAAATTCTGAAGCTCATCTTCAGTCTTAGGAACATCTATTCTTTTACTTAAATCATCGGTATTAATAGTTTTAGCTGTTCTTATTATACTGTTTACAGGTCTTAAAATTCTTTTACTCAATAATCTTGAAATAAGCATTGTGATAACAACTCCTATTAATGAAAATAGCACTATAAGCCACTGAAGACGATTATATATTTTTGTTTCCTGAGTTATATTTTTCAGAACATAAATATCTACCGTATAATCCCTTGTCCTTGCTTTTATCTTTCTGCTGACTTTGAATACGTGGTAAATATCGGTGCTTTTCTGATTTTCGGAAATATTTCTGTCTTCCAGCTTGATGTCTTTTCCTTTTATGTCATTTTCTTTAATGTTATTTTTTTCAACAATGTCTATAATTTCTTTTCCTTTGGTTATCATATTTTCCCTGTCAATTCCGGTATCAATGATATCCACAGGAGTAATACTGTTTAAAAGTATCTGTTTTGAGCCTTCCGAATTTATCTGCATAAGATACATATATTCATTATCTCCGGGATTAAAAGGCCGTCTTATATACACTATCCTTTCGCCCTGTAACTGACCTGAAGGTGCCTCCCACTGAAACTGTTCGGATCTTGAATAAATAGCCCATTTATCAAGATATTCATTTAATTCTTCCTCTTTTGCAATGGCAGACGTCTCAAGAGACTTGGCATTCTGACTTTTTAAAATATAGATCAGTATAAAATTGGAAAACAGTAATAATGCTAAAAATAGAAGAACGTAACTTATTGATATACGGTCTTCTAATTTTACTCTTTTCATAATTCAGCTCCTTATTTAAAAATAAATCCAATTCCTCTCACTGTCTGGATAAATTTTCTTTCATAAGGTTTATCGACTTTATCCCTTAAATATTTGATATAAAGGTCTAAAATATTGTCATTTCCTATGTAGTCAAATCCCCAGACTTCTTCCAGTATTTTATCTCTTGATAAAACAATTCCTTTATTCAGCACAAGAAAGTCCAATAATTCAAATTCTCTTTTGGAGAGAGATATCAAAGTTTCTCCTCTGAATACTTCATAAGTAGAATAATTGATTTTTAAATCTTCAAATTCAAAAACACCTTTATGGTCTACCGTTTTCTTAGTTCTTCTTAAAAGAGCTTTTATTCTTGCAAGAAGTTCCTCATTTGAAAACGGCTTAGTCATATAATCATCTGCACCGTAGTCAAATCCTACTATTTTATCACTTATCTCATCTTTAGCCGTGAGCATGATAATAGGTACCTGTGAACCTTCTCTTATTCTTTTGCAGACTTCCATTCCACTCATTTTAGGAAGCATAACGTCAAGCAGTATCAAATCATATGAACCGTATTTTGCCATATTAAGACCTTCTTTTCCATCATATGCAAAAAATACGTCAAATCCTTCAAATTTTAATTCTATTTCCAGTAGTCTGGAAATCTTCGGATCATCTTCAATTACTAATATTTTTTCTCTCATTAATATCACCACTTCATTTTTTTATTTTGTTATATTATACACTAATTTATGAAAAAATAGTAGAGTATAATACTCTACCATTTAAAATCGTGTATTTACCTCTTCATTAAAGAGTATATGTTATCTTGCTTTGATTTATTTTTAGATTAACTTTGAAAAAACTTAAGCGTTTTATTAAAATAAAGTTTAAAGGGTATTTTCCCCTGTCTCCATATCAGTATCAGACTGACCTTCAGGTAATCTCACTCTTATAAGGTCCATTGGCTCCATTTCGACATCAGTTTCGATTATCGCAACCGTATTTGGGTGAGCAACTTCTATGATTTCGTTATTTTTAGTATTTAAAAAGTTTTTAATTTTAAATTTCACAGGATCCTGATGAGGTCTTACAAGCTCGAGTTCACTGCTTGCATAAACACGGTTTCTTATTTCCCAGACATATTTATTATTATCAAGTTTTTCTGCTACTTTAGCCACTAATTGATAAGTTTGGCTGTAAGATGACCCCGTATGATAATTCTGGTCTTCTTCAGTAGTAACTCCGAGATAAAAACCTTTGGAATAAAGTCTATGACTTATTGTCTGTAACTCCTCAAGCCATTTAGGATCATATTTATAGTTTCCCGAATAATAGGAATCCAGAGCCTGTCTATACTGCTTTACTACTGTTGAATTATAATAGATACTTTTCATTCTTCCTTCGATTTTTAAAGAGTCTACTCCTGTTTCAAGAACTTTATCTATAAATTCTATCGTGCATAGATCTTTCGCATTAAATATAAAAGTGCTTCCATGCTCTTCTACAATATCATGAGCTCCTTTTTCCTCATGCCCTTCCGCAATTACTTTATAACTCCATCTGCAATCCTGAGCACATATTCCCCTGTTTGCATCACGGGAAGTAAAATAGTTACTTAAAAGACATCTCCCCGAAATAGCCATACACATCGCTCCGTGTATAAATACTTCGACTTCCACATCAGGAACTTTTTCCTTGATTGTCCTTATTTCGTTTAAAGACATTTCTCTCGCAAGGATTACTCTTTTTGCTCCCATATCTCTCCATGTCTTTACACTCATCCAGTTCGTATTATTAGCCTGCGTACTTACATGTATAGGCAAATTGGGTGCATGCTCCCTTACGAGCTGAAACACTCCCAAATCTGCGACTATAACCGCATCCGCCCCATATTCGTCAAGTAACCTTATAAATCTTGGCATATATTCTATTTCCGAATTATGTGCAAATATATTCAGTGTTACGAATATTCTTTTTCCTAAACTGTGAACATAATCTATCGCTTTCTTTAATTCACTGTTTTTAAAGTTTGAGGACATTCCCCTCAAATTGAAAGCACTGCCTCCTACAAAACAGGCATCTGCTCCGAAATGAAAAGCTGTTTTAAGTTTTTCCATGTTTCCTGCCGGTGCAAGTAACTCAACTTTTCTTTTTTGCTGCATTTTCCCTCCTTGAATTTTATATTAATTTAATTATTTATACAATTTTTTGTATACAGATTTAAAATATATTTTTACTCAGGATACAGATTTACCTGAGCATCGCTTATTATGTTGACAAACTGCTGATAACTCGGTCTGAAACCTAATTTTATCGTTCCCGTAGGCCCACTTCTATGTTTTCCTATAATTACTTCGACTTCCTCAATTTCAGGCATTGACGATATAGGATTGGCTGACGGCTGATCAGTATAATTTTGCGGCATATTCGGATCATTAAAATTTGAGCCTCCCTGTGCTATTTTTGAAGCATAGTAGGCTTCCCTGTATAAAAACATTACCATATCGGCATCCTGTTCTATCGCTCCCGACTCTCTCAAATCCGATAATATCGGTCTTTTGTCAGTTCTGGATTCGACACTTCTCGATAACTGGGATAATGTAACAACAGGTATATTCAGCTCTTTGGCAATTATTTTAAGCGACCTTGAAATTTCCGAAATTTCCTGTTCCCTGCTTTTTTTTGATCCCTCCGAAGGAGTTATGAGCTGGAGATAGTCAATAAGCAAAAAATCAAGTTTTCCTTCCGCTTTCAATCTCCTTGCCACCGCTTTTATTTCCAGTATATTTACACTCGAAGAATCCGAAATATACAGAGGCAACTCCGATAATCTTCCCATACTGTTTCCCAAAAGAGTGTAATCAGCATCTGCAAGAGTTCCGTCTTTTATGGATTTTAGCTTTATCTTGGAATCTATGGAGAGAAGTCTTTCAAAAAGCTGCTCATTTCCCATTTCCAAACTGAATATAAGTACGTGTTTTCCTTTTCTCGCCACATTCAACGCAAGATTTAATGCAAATGCCGTTTTTCCCATGGCAGGTCTGGCTGCGAGTATTATCAAATCTGACCCGTGAAATCCACTTGTCAATGTATCATAATCGGTAAAACCTGAGCTTAATCCTCTCAAACCGCCTTTATATTTAGACATTTCATCAAGACTTGATATTTTAAGTCCTGCCAGTTCTTTTAACGAAACTACGTCTTTTCTTTGTTTGGATTCGGCTATTTTAAATATCATACTTTCAGCTTTATCAAGCATTTTTTCAACTTCATCATAACCGCGATAAGCCATTCTCGTAATTTTTTCCCCTGTTTCTATAAGCTGTCTCTGAACAGAACGCTCTTTAATAATCTGGGCATAATTGACAGCATTGGCAGCAGTCGGCACAACATCCGTCAAATCGTAAAGTATGTCTTCTCCGCCTATTTCATCAAGTAAATTCTGATATTCAAGAGAATTTTTAATTACAAGTACATCTACAATCTTTCCTGTATTGTAGATATTCAACATTTCACTGAATATTATTCTGTAATTATTTTTATAAAAATCCGACGAAGTTATTATTTCTACAATATCTCCTATGACATCCGGTTTTATAAAAATTGAACCTAACAAAGCTTCTTCGGCTTCAATACTGTAAGGTATTTTCAAATCATTTTCATTTTTATTTTCATCGAATAATGCCATGATTATTATTCCTGTCCTTCCAATTTCACTTTAATTACGGCTTTCACTTCAGGATGTAATTTTATTTCTATATTGTGTTCTCCCAATTCTTTCATTCTGGCATCTGTGGAAACTTTCTTTTTATCCACTTCAAGGTTTAACTGTTCTTTTATAGCGTCAGCTATTTCTTTTCCTCCTACTGAACCGAATACTTTTCCGTTATTTCCTGCTTTTACTTTTAATACTATTTCTTTTGAAACCAGTAGTTCTTTTAGTTCATTTGCTTTTTTGACGTCATTATCGTGGTCTTTTTTTATTTTTTCATTTTTACTTTTCAGTTTATTTATATTTTCAGGAGTTGCAGGTATCCCTTTTTTCTGAGCAAACAAAAAATTATTTGCATATCCGTCCTTTACTTCTACAATTTCATCTTTTTTCCCCACACCTTTTATATTTTCTGTTAAGATTACTTTTACTTTCATTTTTCCTCCTGTTTTTATTATATTTACTATCTACTATTATTTATATATCATTCTTATTTATAATATCTACATATCTGTAAAATAAATTCCAGTATATATTTCACAGCAAAATTCATTCTTAGTTTATAATATCTACATATCTGTAAAATCTATGTACTTATTAAAATCTATAATCTATATATCTATAAAATTTATTATGAACACACATATTATAAACACGCATAATTTTTATTTGTTTTTTATTTACCCTTTATTTACTGTCGATTATTGTTCCTCCAAAAAAGTCAATCACCTTATTTACAAACTCATCGTTGGAACCGCTCTTTTCTTCTCCCAGCACAGTGCTGATAGAAACAGCCGAATTACATAACTTATTTATAATTCTCTCTATTTTCAGCTTATTTTCATTTTCCATTATTCTATCACTGTGAAACTTATGCCCTTCGGGAAATCTTATAATCAGAATTCCATTTTCCAATTTTTCAGGATAAGTATCCGCCATTAAAGCTTCTATCATAACACTTTCTTTTTTTATAGCCTTTTTTATTTCATCCCACTTACTTTCAAATAACGGAATATCATAATTTTCCTGACTTTTACTATTTTCACTTGCATTGCTTATATCATCATTTATATCACTGTTATTTTCCATTACTTTTTCGCTTGTATTTTTATTGCTTTCAATGTGCTGCTCTTCAAAATTCGCTTCTTTTGCAGTTTCCGACTTTCTATCTGTTTCTGATTTTTCATTCATCTCTAAAATAATATTATTTTCCGAAACGTTTTTTTCTTTTATCTTAGTTGAAATATTTTCTTCTGAAGCAGTTTTCTTTTTTGTCTGACTTGAAACACTTTTTTCTGTAATATTTTTCTCTTTTGTTCGTGGAGCCGTTTCCATTTTCCATTCAGACACGGTATCCTGTTTTATTTTATCCCTATAAAGCTCATGAACAAGGACATATCCAAGTAGTCTTTTATCCTCTTCATATTTAAACTCATTCAATATAAAGAAAATGGAGCTTATAGTATTAAGGATAAAATTAACGGATATTTCCTTATTTTTTTTAAACTGCTCTTTCAGATAGTAAGCAAAATCCTTTAAAAAGGTTTCAATTACAAGACCCTCTTCCCATATTTTATCTATAAATTCCAGCAACTGCTCTTTATTTCCTCCCAGAATTAATTCAAAAAATTCGTTCAGTACAATATCGGGTACTACTCCCAATGCTTTCTGGGTTTTGGAAATATCAATGTCTTCCCCGTTGAAATTTGAGACGACTTGTTCAAATATCGAAAAACTGTCCCTTGCACTCCCTTCAGATTTTCTGTATATCAAATTTAGACTTTCCTTATCTATTGTTATATTTTCTTTTTCGGCGACTTCTTTTAAAAGAGCAGTTATATCTTTCGCTTCAATAGGCTGAAAATCATATCTCTGGCAACGGGAAATCACTGTATCGGGTATTTTGTCTATTTCAGTAGTCGCCAGTATAAATATTACATGGGACGGAGGCTCTTCCAGCGTCTTTAGCAAAGCATTAAATGCCTCTTTGGTAAGCATATGCACTTCATCTATTATATATACTTTTTTTCTTCCTTTTACAGGCTGATAATTTATTTTTTCCTTCAGTTCCCTAATTTCATCAATCCCACGATTAGAAGCCGCATCAATTTCAATCATATCCATAGAAATCCCTTGAGAAATTTCACGGCAGTTTTCACATTTTCCGCAGGGATTATCTGTCACATCCTTACTGCTCAGACAGTTTACGCCTTTTGCAATAAGTCTTGCAATAGTTGTTTTACCAACTCCACGTGGCCCTGTGAACAAGTACGCATGCGACAGCTTATTTTCCCTCAAGGAGTTTTTTATCGCCCGCAGCACAAATTCCTGTCCAGCAATTTCATCAAAATTCTGAGGCCGATATTTTCTATATAAAGTAATATTCAATGTTCTCACCCTTTTTCATTACTGTTTGATATTATAACATTTTTACTATGATTTGTGAACTACTGAAAATGCAACAGCAAAATAAAAATAAAATATTTGACTAATAAAAAAATATATGATTAAATCTTGTATAGTAAAATCGCTTTAACA
>CALIJH010000080.1 GCA_938017765.1 uncultured Leptotrichia sp. | reverse complement strand
TCAGCCTAAAACTGATGAAGTTGGAGAAAATGAAAATGGAGAAAAGACATTTTTTGCATGGGTTACATTTTTTGTAAAAAATAACTGGCAGGGATTTCTGACAGGTACATGGAACACTTTATTTATTTCTCTTACGGGAACAATAGTAGGATTTATAATTGGGTTAGGAGTTACATTAGTAAAAAATATACATACTGATGAAAGAACTCCAAAACTGAAAAAAATAATACTTAAAATTGCAAATGCCATATTCTCAGTTTATGTTGCAGTATTTAGGGGAACACCTATGATAGTTCAGTCAATGGTAATATACTATGGTAGTGCCCAAGTGTTCAAATGGAATTTATCCCCTATGGGAGCGGGATTGTTTATAGTTTCCATTAATACGGGAGCGTATATGTGCGAAATAATAAGAGGAGGAATAGATTCCATAGATAAAGGACAGTTTGAAGCTGCCGAAGCTTTAGGAATGTCGCATTTTCAAATGATGAGCAGCATAATATTTCCACAGATGTTCAGAGTAATATTACCTGCCATTGGAAATGAATTTATTATAAATATAAAAGATACATCGGTTTTAAATGTAATAAGTGTTACCGAGCTGTTTTTCGTATCCAAGTCAGTAGCCGGATCATATTCCCGTTATTATGAAGTATTTATTATTACAAGTGTAATATATTTCTTCCTGACATTTACATTGTCTGCAATTTTAAAATATATTGAGAAAAAAATGGACGGTCCTCAAAATTTTGAATTTTTAGAGGAAATTTCCAAGGAAGAAGATACTCATCCGAAGAATGCAGGAGGAGAAGTGTAATGGAAAGAGGAAATAAAGTAATTGAGATAAAAAATATAAGAAAAGATTTTGGAAAAAGAACAGTTCTAAAAGATATAAATTTTGATGTTCATGAAAAAGAAGTTGTAAGTATAATAGGTTCATCAGGAAGCGGGAAATCTACACTTTTAAGATGTATCAATTTACTTGAAAGACCGACAGAGGGAGAGATACTGTTTCATGGGAAAGATATAGTTTCAGGAAATCTGCCTCTTGTGAAACTGAGAGAAAAAGTAGGAATGGTCTTTCAGCAGTTTAATTTGTTCAATAACTTGAGTGTACTTGATAATTGTGTTATAGGACAAATAAAAGTATTGAAAAAATCCCGTGGGGAAGCTGAAAAAAATGCTAAAGAGCTTTTGGCTAAAGTCGGAATGGAAAAGTTTATTCATGCAAAACCGGCTCAAATATCAGGAGGACAGAAACAAAGAGTAGCAATAGCGAGAGCATTGGCAATGGAACCCGAAGTACTACTGTTCGATGAGCCGACTTCAGCTCTTGATCCTGAAATGGTCGGAGAAGTGCTGAAAGTTATGAAAGATTTGGCAAAAAGCGGGCTTACAATGCTTGTAGTAACGCATGAAATGGATTTTGCCCGTGATGTTTCAAGTAGAGTTGTATTTATGGATGGAGGAGTTATTGTAGAAGACGACAGGCCTGAAATAATATTTGACAATCCTGAACATACTAGAACTAAAGAATTTTTATCAAGAATGTTAAAGAAATAGTTGATATTATCCAAAAAATAATGTAAAATAGAACAAAATGAAAATAAATAATTAAATAAGGAGAAAAAATGAAAAAATTGAAATTAACAAACGAAGAAAAAGAATTATTGAAAGGTAACCAAGAAGGATTGAGACAGGCTTTCCTTAATAAAGCTGCTCTTGCAGAAGCTGAAAAATATGAACTTTCCGAACAGGAAAAAGAAGAATTTGAATATCTTTACAATACTGAAAAAACAAAATTCTTTGTAGCAAAACAGATTGAAGACAAAATTTCCGTAGATGCGGATGAAGTTGTAAAAATCTACAATGAAAATAAAGCACAGTTTGATGCACAAAACGTTCAGTTTACTCAGGCAAGAGAAATTATACAGAGAGATTTACAAAACCAGCAAGTAGCTGCTCTCGAAAATGAAGAATTTAATAAAATAGTTCAGGAAATGGGAGATACAGTAACTTTAGAAAAGAAAGAAATAATCTTTTCTCAGGGAAATCCTAATGTAATCAGCAATATCGTGCTTAATAAAATTGTTGCTGAAAAAGCTAAAACTGTAGATTTTGAAAATAAAGAAAAGGAATCTTTGAAAATAATAAAAGATATCGTTTTAAGAGATTTTTATATTGATCTGGAAGTCAGAAAAAAAGTTCAGGTAACTCATGAAGAAATAGTAAATATCTATGAAGCTGAAAAAGGAAAATTAGGAAATGTAACTCCTAATGATGCTTACAATCAAATAGGAAACGGACTGTTTAATAACAAAGTAAATGAAGAAAGAACAAATATTATAAACAGAATAATCGAAGAATATAAAATAGACGATTTAGTAAAAGAAAATTTAGAGGAAAAATAAGAAGAGTGAATTTAAAAGATAAAGTATAAACACCCGAAACAGAAACCTGAAAAAATAGAAATAAAACTAAAAACGAAATAGATGTATTTAAAATAATAAAATAAGGTGTAAATTCAGGAAAATTTACTTGACAATTAAAAATAAATAATATATAATCTTTTAATGTAATTAATCCTTTCCCACAAAGGACCGTTATCCAAAAAGATAAAAATCAGGAGGATAAAAGTGAGTAAATATACTGTAATGCAAAAAAAAGAAGAAGTAACAAGAAACTGGTATGAAATAGATGCAGAAGGAAAAATACTAGGGAAAATAGCAACTGAA
>CALIJH010000079.1 GCA_938017765.1 uncultured Leptotrichia sp. | reverse complement strand
ACTGAAAGAATTTTTATTAACTCCCATTTCAGGACGTTCATGTGGCATTGCCAGTCCTGGAGCTAGTATGTAAAATGGGCCCAGCTCTTTTGTTCTTTCTATTATATTTTCAATATATTTTTTTGCTTCTTTATTTACAGTATTCTGGTCAAGCCAAAACATAAATGTCGACTTTATATTAAATTCTCCTATATTTTCAAATGTGTAAAAACTTTCAACTTTTATCTTTCTATTTTTTTCGATTGTAATATTCAAATCTTCCCTTTTTATTATTAATGGTTCGGGTCTTACAATTTTTATATTCCCTATTGCCAAAAATTCAGGTTTTACAGTATTTTCAGAAAATAAAAATGTATTGAATATTAAAAATAGAATTACCGAAATCATTAATTTAAAGTTCTTTTTTGACATATAAACTCCTGACTATAACTATGATTATTAATAACTACTTATTTAACAGGTAACTTTTTCCGATAGCAAATTTTTAATTTATATCAATATATAAACATAGAGTCTCCAAAGCTGTAAAATCTGTATTTCTCTTTTACGGCTTCTTTATAGGCTCCAAATACAAAGTCTTTTCCTCCGAAAGCTGATATAAGCATTATAAGAGTAGACTTTGGCAAATGAAAGTTTGTAATAATCGCATCGACTATTTTAAACTTGTATTTTCCATATATAAATATACTCGTTTCGGATGTGTTTTCTATAAGTTCGCCTTTTTCATTTACTGATGATTCGAGTGTCCTTACGGATGTAGTTCCTACAGCAATTACACGATTGCCATTTCTTTTGGCATTGTTCACAATCTTCGCCGTCTCTTTTGGAACCCAATATTTTTCACTGTGCATTATATGGTCATTTACATTTTCTGTCTGTACAGGTCTGAATGTGCCAAGACCCACATCAAGAAATACTTCGGCTATTATTACCCCTTTTTCTCTTATTCTTTCAATAAGTTCCTCAGTAAAATGAAGTCCTGCAGTGGGTGCAGCAACAGACTCACCTTCTTTTGCATAGACTGTCTGATATCTGTTTCTATCTTCAAGTTTTTCCGTAATATAAGGAGGTAAAGGCATTTCTCCAAGCTTATCAAGTATTTCTTCAAAATTTCCTTTGTAGTTAAATTTCAGGACTCTATTTCCATCTTCTTTTATTTCAATAAGCTCCGCTTCCAGAAGATTTTCGGAAAATACAACTTTCTGACCTATTTTCAAACGCTTTGCGGGCTTTAACAGTACTTCCCATGTATATAAATCATATCTTTTTAAGAGAAAGCACTCAAGCACAGTTCCGGTATCTTTTCTGCCATAAAGCCTTGCAGGTATTACTTTTGTCCTATTTATTACGAGTACATCGTCTTTTTTGAGATAATCTATTATATTATAAAATCTTTTATGTTCTATTTCTTTTTTTTCTTTATTTAGTACAAGTAACTTTGAATGGTCTCTCGGATTAACAGCATGTTGGGCTATCAATTCTTCGGGCAAATCAAAGTCAAATTCTGAAATATTCATTTTATTTTCCTTTTTATATAGCTTATTTACAATATTACTTAATAGTGCAATGAATGTCGATTTAATAAATTAAACATAATTTTTCTATTTAGTTATTTTTCAATCAGTTTATTCTGCTTATTGAGTGTTTAGTCATTAAATTATTCATAAATTATCTAATCTGAAAAGTTTTATATGTTTCCACTCTCTTAAACCAACCGGGCAGCCATCTTCTCTCATTTTTTCTGGAATTATTCACTCTTCTTTCGAGGACATATTTGGCAGATTCACTAAATTCTATTAAGGCACTTCTTCCCATTTCAGTTCCTCTCATATTCTCCAGCACCTGTCTCAATCCCCAACCATTACTATACGAACCTCCTGAAATTCCCTCACCTTTAAAATTTACATAATCGATTAAGGCATAAAGTCCGTTAGGGGAATTTGCGACCCTGTAAAACTGTCTACGAAGATTTTCCCTGTCTCCCGTAACATTCAGCATTTTATCAAAAGAATTTTGAAGCCTGTCATATATGAACAGAACCTGAGTTTCCCTCGTTCTGTCAAAAAAATCTATAAGCTCCATGACATCTCTATCGCCGTTCTGTTTTTTTGACAACAATTCTGACCTGCTTCTCCATGGAGAGCCTATATTTTCTTCAAGTATTTTTGGTAGTTTTATTCCCTGAGACCTGTAAAAAGAAACCATTTGCGGTAAACTTTCTCCTCCATTACTCGATTTGTACCATATAAAATGTCCTATCCCGAGTGAAGGAAAATTTTCTCCTGCATTCCAGTCTACAAGATTATCAATATGTCCTCCCGTTTCATTTTTAAATATCTGATTTGCAATGGTCATTAATTCCCCTTGGGTTATATTCAAAGAAAGTCT
>CALIJH010000078.1 GCA_938017765.1 uncultured Leptotrichia sp. | reverse complement strand
TTTCCTGTAGGCTCGTCGGCTAAAATAATTTCAGGGTCATTAATCATTGACCTCGCTATAGCCACTCTCTGTTTTTCTCCGCCTGATAATTCAAGGGGCTTATGAGTTGCCCTGTTTGCCAATCCTACAAGCCCGAGTAATTCTTCAGCTTTTTCCCTTATTTCCTTTTTATCTCTTTTTTTATTAATAAGAGCAGGTATCATAACGTTTTCAAGAGCTGTAAATTCGTTCAAAAGATAATGAAATTGAAATACAAATCCTATTTTTTCATTTCTTATAGTATTTTTTATTTTTTCATTTTTATAGTTTATCACATTTCCGTCTATTTTCAGCTCTCCATTTGTAGGAATATCAAGCAGTCCTAAAATATTTAGTAAAGTTGTTTTCCCGCTTCCTGATTTCCCCTGTATAGAAGCAAAATCACCTTTACCAAAAGATAGATTTACATCTTTCAGCACATGTATTTCTTCAACTTTTGTCTTGTATATTTTATTTACGTTATTTAATTCTATTATTTTATTATTCATGTTTCAATGCCTCCACAGGATTCATTCTGGATGCCCTTATTGCAGGATAAATTGTAGAAATGAATACTACAATAAAAGTAACTGCATACACCATTGCCAATTCTTTCCATGATATGTACAGTGGCAACTCTTCAAGATAGTAGTAAGTATATCTCATATATATTTTAAACAGTTTTTTCAGTGCTAATAATATTAACGGTGATAAAACGCTGGCAAAAAGCATTCCCGTTATTCCGATTATAAGTCCTTCTATAGTAAATATCTTTCTAATATTGGAATTTGTATATCCTATCGACTTCAATATTCCTATATCTTTTATTTTTTCCCTCACAATCATATTTAAAATTACCGATACTGCAAAACATGCTATTATTAAAAGTAAACTTAGAATTGCAATAAGAACAAACTTTTCAAACAGCACCGCATTGAGTAAATTCTGATTTATTGTTTTCCAGCTCACTATTATAAAATCTTTTTCAGGTAATTTTGAAACGACTTCTTTTACAACATTTTCAACTTTTTGAGGATTTTCGACTTTTATTCCGACTTCAGTTGCTACTTCCCCTCTTTCGACCATTATCTGCATAGTTTCAAGGGGAACCATTACAAGATTTGAGTCATAATCTAAAAATCCTGTTTTAAAAATACCTCTTATTATCAGTTTTATCTCTTTATTATCGGAAGAAATAAGACTTAACTCATCCCCTACTTTTATATCCAGCTCTTTGGAAAGCTCTTCTCCTATGAGAATGGAATTAAGCTCGGAAATATTGCTGTTTCCTTTTATAATTTTTAAATTTAGATTGTTTTTTACATTTTCGGCACTAAGTCCCTCAGCCAATACTCCTTTGGCAAATCCTTTAAATTTTATTATGGATTGGCTTCTTATCTGAGGAATAACTGCTTTTACATCTTTTATATCCTTTGTTTTTTCAATTATATCCTGATATCCCTCGAAATAACTGTCTTTGGCGTTTCTAATTAAAATATGCGGACTTAATGTCAGTAATGAACTTATCATATTTTTTTCAAGACCATTCGATACAGTCAAAGATACCACAAAAACAGTTACAGCAATGGCAACTCCCAATACTGAAAATATACTCTGAAATTTTCTTTCGATTATATGTCTGTATGCTATAAATAATTCTACCATTTTTCTCCCCTATTTGACATCATCGGACATATCCGATGTTATATTATAATTTCTCATCAATTCAGCTTTTTCAGCCTGCACTTGTTTTACATCAAGGACAATTTCTTCTCCTTTATCAGTTTCAAATATTATAAATTCAGATTTTACACTTTCGACTTTTTTGACAAAATCTTTAAAATCTTTATATTTTTGCCCATTCACTTTTATAATTACCACATTTTCAATATCCGTATATCCTAAATTTACATCGAAAGGTAAGACTCTCACCAATACTGCAAGTTCCGAATAATCTTTGAACTTGTCTTCCTTTTCATAAACGGAAGCCAGTACTCCCTGAGTTACAGTCATATAATTATTAGTCAGAGGCTCAAATAGCAATCCTCCGTATACCAGATATGAAGGAGCCGTTTCCAGCGTTACATCTTTAACTATGCTGTACTTTATATTTTTGCTGTTAAGTTTTACTTGCCCTGTCTGTTTCTTTTTATCCCTTACTATTTCATATGTGATTGTATCTCCATGTTTTTTTTGCTGATTTACATATGCAAAATCCGTTTTTTCATTTTTTCTGAATTCTATAGTTCCGTCATATTCTATAGGTTTATTATCCAGTTTCAATAGTACGTCATTTTCTTTTAAAGCTCCTTCAAAAGGAGATCCTTTGAATATTTTCTTTATAAGTATTCCCTGAGAATTTTTTTCAAGTCCCAACATTCTTCTATGAGACGGGCTTTCAAGTTTGGACCATTGCAGACCGAGACCCGGTGCTCCTTCGTAATTTCCGTCTTTTATGTCATCAAGAAAATGATATAATATATTTACAGGTATGAAATATCCTATATTATCTGCTGAAGTCAGTCCTGCAAAAGCCACTCCTACAACTTTATTTTTACTGATAACAGGTCCTCCACTATTTCCACTGTTTATTGCGGCATCCGTCTGACCTATCAGAAATCTCTTATTCGTCAATGTGTAAGTATTATGCTCCATTCTGGATACAATTCCCTGTGTCGTACTCAGTTTATCTCCGCCTAAAGGGTAGCCATATACAGTAACATTATCCTGTACTTCAGGCAATGACCCTAATTTTAGCGAAGAAGTCCCGCTAAAAAAGGATTTGTCCTCAACATCTATAAGTGCCAGATCATAGTCTTCCGAAACAAATTTTACTATAGCCTTATATTTTTTTGAGTCTCCCTCTTTTCTTATTTGTAAAAATTTTGAATTCAGCACTGCGTGAGCATTTGTAATAATTTTATTCCCGTCAATTATAAATCCTGTCGCCGTAGAATTAAAACTTTGTCCATATTGCCATGGAGAAGCATAGTTAAACAACTGATGTGAGGCATAAACCTTAACCAGAGCTTTTTTAATTGTTGCATCATTTGCAAACATCATTACACTTAGTAATAAATATAATGTAAATAATAATTTTTTCATTTTACATAAAAGACTGTTTTAATCAAAATAATTCTGTTCAGTAAATTCTATAATTCTTTTTTGAATTTATTTCATCTAAAATTTTGAAAGAACAGCTTTCTTCCTCCTTATAAATAATATTTTTTATTAATTTTTTTAATCTATAAAATAATGTTTTTAAACTCTCTGAAATTTTACAACATAAAATAGGAAATGAACTTTCAGGAAATATCTGTCCAAGCCTTTAGGCAAGTTCTGTTTTATAATTTCAACAAATATTTTCTTTAAATGAACAATACAGTTGTACCATTGCAACTTTAGGGCAAGTTCTATTTTATAACTTCAACAGATAGTTTGTTCCCAATTTTATTTTGTATAATTTTTAAAAATAGTAAATCTTTCCCTATATTCAATCTATATTTTATTTTTCTCTTATCTTTTGTAATAATCTCAAGACACCTGTCAAATCTTTTTCCGCCTACTCTATCCACTTTTACCGTAGCGATTTTTATTTCACTCATATTTATTTGAGTTTTTCCCGAAAGAATAAAATTATTTTTTATGATGATTTTATAACTGAAAAGTATCCACGCAGAAACTGATACATAAATAATCAATGCTGAAATCAGTATTATTTTAAATAAAGTCAGAGTTTCTATCCCTACCAATCCCTTATAAAGTGAATATAAAGCGACAAACAACAACATTATAAAAAAAATAGATGATGAGATTACATATCTTTTATTTACTCTGAAAATATACGTATCTTTTTCATCTTCTATTTTATATTCTTCAAGTCTTTTTCTATAATTTTCCATATAGACAGTGAGGGATTTTCTTTATAAAATTTATATCCCTTATAATTTTCTAACTTATGTCCATTTTCTTCATTCTTATTCATAATATCTTT
>CALIJH010000077.1 GCA_938017765.1 uncultured Leptotrichia sp. | reverse complement strand
AATTAATAATAAAATATCTCTTATTTTTAATAAATTATCTTTTGGATCAGGACGCATACAATAAAGCAAAACAATTGCATAAAAAATCAATTCAAAAATGCTCGTAGTTATATTATTCTTTCTGATTTTCCTTATTTTATCTTTCATTGATTTATTCAAATCAATTTTTATTCTCATTCCCTCTATTTTATTTTGATGTTCTTTATTTTCAGTCTGTTTTTCTACCTTATTATTCTCCATAATTTTTCAGCTCCTCCGATTTTTTGTCCCATTCTTCCATTTTTTCCATTTCTTCGAGCTCAATTTTATCCAGATGTTCCTGTATTTCCATTAATTTCCCGACGTCATTCTGCTTTCCTGCAATTTCGTATTCTCTGTTCAGCTCCTCCCTTTTGAGCGTGATTTTTTCCATTTCATTTTCAAGTCTTACTATATCCCTTTTCAGTTTAGTAATTTTTTTATTCAGTTCTTTCTGCTCCTGATAGGATAATTTACGTTCTTCCTTTATTTCCAGTTCTTCAGCAGTTTGAGAGGAAGACTTTATATTTTTTAGGCTCTCCTTATAATCTTCGTAATTTCCTTTAAATTTTGTAAGTCCATTTTCATCAAGGTAATATATCGTATTACATATACTATCTAAAAAATGTCTGTTATGGGAAACTACAAGCATTGTACCGTCAAAATTTTCCAGAGCGTCTTCAAGCACCTCTATGGAATAAATATCCAGATGATTTGTCGGCTCATCAAGGATAAGAAAATTTGCCCTTTTCATATAAAGTTTTAAAAACGAAACTCTTACTTTTTCTCCTCCGCTCAGTTTTTTGACTTTTTTCAGCACATCATCTCCTGAAAACAAAAATCCTCCCGCAAGAGTTCTCAAATATTCTTCCGTCAGATTGAGCGAAACATTTATTTCCTGCAATATGGTATTCTCATCAGTCAAATCCTGATGATCCTGATCATAATATCCCATTTTTACCCGTGAGCCAAAGTCCACTTCTCCGCTATCTTTTTTTAGTTTATCAACTATTATTTTTAGTAAAGTGGATTTCCCGATACCGTTTTTTCCTATTATTCCTACTCTTTCTCCTTTGTATAAATTAAAACTGATATTATTGAGAACTTTTTTATTTCCAAAAGATTTTTCTATATTTTTTACTTTCAACACATTATCTCCGCTTATTCCGTCCGTTTCAAATTTCAGCTTCATTCTCTGCGGATTGAAAACAGGGTCATCTGTTCTTTCTATTCTGTCCAGTATTTTCTGACGCCCTTTTGCCTGCTTTGCCTTTATTCCCGCACGGAACCTTTCAATATATTCTTCCATTTTCCTGATTTTTTCCTGCTCTTTTTCGTATCTTTTTATTTCCCCTTTCAAAATCATTTCTTTTTGCAGTATAAATGAAGAAAAATTTCCGTCATATTTATACAGTTTCTTATTTTCTATCTCATATATCCTGTTGCAGACATTGTCAAGGAATATCCTGTCATGGGAAACAAGCAGAAATGTCTTATTGTATCTTTTCAAATAATCTTCCAGCCATTCGATAGACACTAAATCCAAGTGATTTGTAGGCTCATCGAGGATAAGTAAATCAGGTTCTATTAACAGCAATTTTGCCAATGATACCCTTGTCCTCTCTCCTCCGCTTAAATCTTTCAAATAAAGATTGTGATATTCATCTGTCAGCTCAAGTCCCGTAAGTATCTGCTTTATTTTATATTCTATTTCATAACCGTTTTTTGCTTCATAAAGGGATGACAGTTCTGCCGACTGATTTATAAGGCTTTTCAGTTCTTCTCCCTCCGCCGTTCCTAAGAGCATATTTACTTTCTGAAGTTTGCTCCATATTTCCCTTTCCTCGGAAAATACCGACATCATTTCTTCGTATATGGTATTTTTTTCATCTGAAAATTTGTGATTTTGGGACAAATATCCTACTTTTACTGACGGACTTTTGATTATTTCTCCAACTTCATTGGGATTATTATCCGCTCCTTCCACTCTTTCCTCTCCTAACAGCATTCTTATAATTGTGGATTTCCCTACACCGTTAAGTCCGACTAAACCTATTTTATCCTTTTCTTCTATCGAAAAATTTATATCCTTTAATATAAAATCCCCTGCAAATTGCTTATATACTTTGTTAAACTGCACTAAACTCATTTTTTCTCCTATATTTTTCTATTAAAATTGATATTTCTCCTTTAGAATATATCTATATATTTTATTTTTTTCTCTTTTTATTCTTTCTCTTTATGTTATAAATTTGTCGTTTATTTTTACGATGACAGTTCACTTATCAGAGTTGAACCTAAAATCATTATTCCTCCAATAACTGTAAATACATCGGGTTTTTCTCTTAAAATCAAAGTTGACAGTAAAATGGCAACAATAGGGTCTATATAGCTGAAAATAGCTATTGTATGAGCTTTTAATTCCTGTATTGCTGAAAAATATAGAGTATAAGTTATTCCTGTATTTATAATTCCTATAATTCCCAATAATATCAACGTTGTAAAATTAAAAGTCAGACTGCCCGTATTCTGTGTCAGTAAAGTATAAGGTGCAAGAACTGCCGCTGCAATTCCGAGCTGCATAATCGTCATTGTGTAAGAGGAAATCTTTTTCAGATGTTTATTCAGCAGAATGACAACAGCATAAATTATTGCTGCCCCTATTCCAAAAAATATTCCTTTCAGCTGTAGATTTTCCGTTCCCCCTTTTTCAAATATTCCCGATACAAAAATCATTCCAATAAGGGCAACACCTATACATACAATCTGTTTAAAAGTCAGTTTTTCTTTCAGCACAAAAGGAGAGGCAATTATTACGAAAACCGGTGCCAAATAATAGCATAATGTTGCAACGGCAACAGTTGTATTACGGTACGCTTCAAACAGAAAAATCCAGTGTATTCCGATCAACATTCCTGACAAGCACAGTATTGATAGATTATTCTTTATCTCTGTATACGAAATTTTTATCTTTCTTATTTTTGTAAAAATTATTAGAAACAATGTCCCTATCACACCTCTCGCAAGTGCGATAACACTTGACGGTAACGGAATATTCCTTACAAAAATTCCTATTGTTCCGAATATAAACATTGCTGTCATAAGCCTGAATTTTGCATTTTTATCAGTCTGTCCGCTTTTCTGTCTGTCCATTGCACTATCCTTTCTTTATTTATCTTCCTTTATGTTTTTCTCTTTTCTTATGCTGTTTTATCTGAAACTTACGCTTTTCTTCTATTTCTTTCTGCTTTTTGTTGTTCTTTTTCCTTTCAATTTTATTTTTTTCACGTTCCGACTTTAATATTTCCTGAGATTTTGTACTTATTCCCCTATCTTTAAGACTTCTGTGTATTTCTCTTTGAAGTCTTTTAGGGTTTTCTGCCTTTTTCTTCTGTTTGATCCGAACAGCCTCACTAAATTTTAAATTGTCATATTCCTTTAAAACAAAATCATAAATCTCATAATCTTTCGGCTCAGAACCAAAAACAACTTTACAGACAGACAGTCTTTTATCTATCACTTTTTCAAATACACCTACCCAAAAAGGATTTTCAAAAAATATAGTAAGTTTTCCTGATATTTTGCTCATAGCAACAGCTCCTCCTTAAAATTTGATAAGCAAAGAACGGACGACCTAAGGAGGAAGGTTACTTACAGTCTTAACTGTGTCCGGACTACCAACCGGAACTGTATTATAAAATACATTGTGTTTTTATCTTTGCAAAGTTATTATATAATATTTTTATATAGTTTTTCAATTTTTAATTTCATTTTACTTCTATTTGATTATCTGAATAATAAAAAATGAGGTTATCTTAAAAACAATAAAATTAAAATAAATACAAAAAAAGAAAAATAGTATTATTAATTTTCAAATAAGTAAAATTATTGAATAATTCATAAATACTATTTTTTACCATAAATTTCTCTATTTTAAGACAGTTTCATTTTTTAATTATATTATTTTTTCTCTCCAAAAAAATTTCCTACCATTCCCATTATATCGTCTACTACATTTCCGTCTTTATTTGCATCCAGCATATTTGTAACCAATCCCATTATTCCGGATGCTTTTTCATTTCCTCCTAATGTCCCTGACAGCATTGATGTCAGTGCATTCAGTCCTCCCGCATCAAGATTGTTTTCCTTTTTTTGCTGTCCCAATGCTCCCAAGACAATAGGTGCAAGCATTTGCAACATTTTCATACTTCCGTTTGTATCCAGTCCGCTTGACTGCGATATCGCATTGGCAACATTTGTTGTCTGATTTCCGAATAAATGATTTAATATTCCTGTTCCGTCTTTTAAGTCAGGATTGCTCAAATATCCTGAAAGATTATTCAGTATTGACCCGTCATGTTTTTCCAATGCATTATTCAATGCTTCCGCCCCTTTTTCAGTCCCCGTGTTTTTATTCAGAGCGGCAAGCATTGCAGGTAGTGCAGCTTCCAGTCCATTTTTCACTTGTCCTTCTGTTCCTCCTATTTGTGAAGTCAATTTTTCCAAATTCTGACTTCCTAAAAGCCCTATTATTCCTTCTAAATTCATAATTCGATTTCCTCCTTGATATTTTGTTTTAAGTATTATAACCTAAAAACGTTTTTTCCGCTATAAATATTTATATCTGCTGGGCAATGAATATAATTTCTCCCGTATTTTTATCTATAGTTATCCCATACTTTATACCATTCTTATAAGTCATTTCGTTGGACAATGCTCCCTCTTTCATTCCCGCAAGCACTTCTGCGTACAATTTTCTTGCTTCCTCATCATTTATATTTTCATCGGAAACTTCTATAAGATTGGCAACAAGGTCCTCTATCGTTCCCAAGTCGGTTCCCGTTACCGTACCTACTTTTACTATAAGACTTGTAACTTCTATCCCGTCATAATTTACAGTGTAGGCAGAATTTTTCTTTATATTTATTTGGGAATGATAATAATTTTTATTTTCAAATGTAAGTTTCTCAAATTTTTTTATACTGATTTTATTTTCTCGGGAATTATTTTCAAATTCTTCGATTACCCTTTCTACCGGTTTATCAGTAAAAATCTTTGATTGAACCGTCTTTTCATGGTCTTTTCTCTTTTTTTCCTCTTCCAGTTTTTTCTTATTTTGACACGAAATAAAAAGTAAAGTCAATAAAAGTATTATTATCCAATTTTTTTTATTTATCATTTTTACCCCTCGTTTCAGAACATTTTTTATATTATTAATTATACTATAAAATTTGGAAAATAAAAATTATTTTTACTGATATTTAACTTAGAAATTATCTATAAATAATTAAAAAAAGAGGATTTGTATTAAAGAAATCCTCTTTATCAGGTTATTTTTCTATTCTTGTATAAGGCATTAAAGCTATCTGTCTTGATCTTTTAATAGCTTTTGCTATTTTTCTTTGGATTTTAGCCTCTAATCCTGTAACTCTTGCAGGAGAGATTTTTCCTTTATCATTCATAAAGTTTTTTAATAAATCCACATTTTTATAGTTTATATCTTCTACTTTAAATTTTACTTTTGGTCTTCTTTTTCTTCTTTTAAATTCAGTAGCCGGTTTCATATACTATATTCACCTCCTAATTTTTCCTAAAATGGAAAATCATCGTCATCCATTATTTCTTCATTGTCATTATCAGCAAACGGCTCATTATTTTGAGACACCTGATTTTGAGAGTAGGACGCTGACTGCTGTCCCTGTCCTCCTGCAGGGTCTAAAAATTCAAACTTATCTACTACAATGCTGTACGTTTTTATATTTTTTCCGTCTTTTTCGTAACTTCCTGTTTCCAGTCTACCCTGTATTGCTGCTCTTTTACCTTTTCTCAGGTATTCGGCTATTATTTCAGCTGCCTTGTTCCATGCAACACAGTCAAAAAAATCCGTTTCATTTCTGTTAAATTCTTTTGCTACTGCAAGTGAGAATCTACAGAATGCCTTTCCTGATTGAGAATATTTCAATTCAGGGTCTTTTGTTAATCTTCCGATTAATGTTATATGGTTCATATTTTTCCCCCTCGATTTTTTAATTTATTATAAAATTAAATTTTTATAACCCCCGTCTGTTTTTAAAATTATAAATTAGTTATTTTGATTAGTCATTTTTAACTATCATATACTTCAATATTGATTCACTAATGTTTAATTTTGCTTCTACTTCAGGTAATCTTGTTCCGTCAATCTGGAACAATGTCAGAACATAATATCCGTTTTCTTTTTTCTTGATAGGATATGCAAGTTTTCTGTCTCCCCAGATTTCTGTTTTTAATTCTACAGCTCCGGCTTTAGTCAATGTTTCTTCAACCAATGTTACACCGGCTTTTTTTTCATCATCGCTTAACTGTGTAGAAAGTATAAACATAATTTCGTAATTTCTCATTTATTCTTCTCCTTTCCTTCGGCTTTTTAGCCCTATTTTTTAAAATAGAGCAGGTTTATTTATTTTATCAAAAAAATAACATAAAATCAAGTCATTTATTCATCTTTTGAGAAAAATGACGGTACTACAAACTGAGTAGGATGATTTTCAGAGTCACTTTTCAGAAGTTTTCCGTCTTCTCCGTCAGCCTTTTCAGGGTCGTTTTCAAAATTTTCTATTCCTCCGAACACGGTTCCTTCGAGGGATTTATTGTATCTATCCTGAAAATCCGTAGCAATTATCGATACTCTAATTGTCCCTTCAAGTTCAGGGTCAATAATAACTCCCCATATAAGGCTAGCTCCTGCATTCCCTGTTTTATGAGAAACTGTTTCAGAAACTTCCCTTATTTCATGAAGTCCTATATCTCCTCCCGCAGTTATATTCAAAAGTACTTTTCTTGCACCTTCTATCGAATTTTCAAGTAATGGACTGTTTAATGCCTGTTCAGTCGCAGTTTTAGCTTTTCCGTCTCCACTCGCTTCTCCGAACCCGAGCATGGCAATTCCCGAGTTGCTCATTGTAGTTTTTACATCAGCAAAATCAAGGTTTACATATCCCTGTTTTGTAATAAGGTCGGATATACCTTTTATCCCCACTCTTAACACGCTGTTTGCTTCCTTAAATGCCGTCATCAGGGTTATACTCACATTCGGCAGTTCAAATAATTTTTCGTTAGGTATTGCTATTAATGTATCTACATTCTGTTTTAAATTTTCTATTCCTAGTTCAGCATTTTTCTTTTTTAAAGGCCCTTCAAATTCAAAAGGCTTTGTTACTACAGCAACTGTCAAAATGCCCATACTTTTGGCAATTTCTGCAACAATAGGAGAAGCTCCGGTACCTGTTCCACCGCCCATTCCCGCAGTTATAAACAGCATATCGGTATCTTCCAGCATATCCCTGATTTTTTCTTCAGATTCTTTTGCCGCTATTCTCGCCTTTTCAGGGTCAGCTCCCGCTCCAAGACCTTTTCCCAAGAGAACTCTTGTTTCCGTTAATGATCTTGCTAAATCCTGTGCATCAGTATTTACTGCAATAAACTCTACATCTGTTATGTTGCTTTCTATCATGTCGTTTATCGCATTCCCTCCTGCACCACCTACTCCTACAACTTTCAGTTTTGCTATATTGTTTGAACTTTCTCCCATGTTATCCTCCTGAATTATTTTACATTAACATCTTAAATTTAATATCTGTAAACATCTTTATATCTTATATCTATATGGTTTTTCGTTTCATTTTCATTTTTTATTTCTTCGTATAATTTATATCTGCTGTCGTATTTTTCCGAGCTTACAAAAGTGTCCGTTATAATTTCTATTCTATTTTTAAGTATAAGTTTATATGATTTGCCGCTTTTTCTTATTTCTGATATCATATCATATAAATCTTTATTTTTTATTTTAGACAGAATAATTTTTATATCTTTTAATGATTCATCGTCAGTATATATCACTACAGGAATATTTTTTGACTCCATTTCCGAAATATGCCCGAACAGATTTAAATCTTTATCTGCAAGAAATATATCATTTCCCTTTTTCACATAAACAAAAGGTACCCTTTCTTCCAGTTCCACAATCAGTCTGCTCGGATAAACTTTTCTTATTACGACTTTTTCCACTCTTGCGTCTTTTGACAGCAAATCTTCGATTTTCCCGGTATTTATATATACAATATTCTGACCTTTTAAGTTTTCTATTTTGTTTATAATATCGTCTTTTAAAAGATTGTTTTTTCCCTGAACTGTTATTTCATTAATTTTAAAATAATCCGTTTCTATAAACTGTTTACCGAAGTAAATCAGACCTGATAATAACATCAGAACAAATACAGTTCTTATAAATTTTTGCATTTTCCACTCCGAATTTTGTTATATATTATACACTCTTTTTTAATAATATTCAATTATTAAATTTTATATTATATTTTCTAAAAAATCAAAAAATAGTTTTATTTGCTATTTTTAAAGACTTTTGTAAATAACTTTTATTTCTTAATCTGTTTTAAGTATTATTATTT
>CALIJH010000076.1 GCA_938017765.1 uncultured Leptotrichia sp. | reverse complement strand
TGTCAATGCTCCGACTCCTACCCAAGTTTTGTTTTTAGCCAGACCTATTCCTTTTACTTTGAACTTGGCGTTAGATAATCCTGTATAACTAGCGTCAAAACTTAAATCTTCGTTATTAAAAGCAGTCTGGTGAATTACATAACCTTGGAATGTCGATTTGCTTCCACCTTTCCAGTCAACTGATTTTCCAACTCTTAGTCCAACTAATCCTGAAGTCTGAGCATATGTTTTTTTATCAGCTTTTAGACCAAATTGGCTGTTGTCTTCTGAGAAAGAACCACGGATTACTGTATCGTGAGAAAGTCCAACAAACGGTGTTATAACAAAATCCCCTTTTTTATTTTTAAAGTCATAGCCTGTTTCTAAATACCCTGAAACCACTTTGTCATTGTGATTAATTTTAGCTCTTGAAAAATCAGTCGGACTTAAAATAATATCCCTTTCAACATCACTATCAACAAATCCAATTCCTGCACGACCTTGTAAATATAACGGATTTGTTTTATTACCTAATCTTCCATACAATGAAATACCAAAATTATTTGCATCAGATTTTCCACCATATCTGTTAAATTTGACATTTGCTTTAGAATAGGATAGTGCAGTTCCTAAAATCAAATTGTCACCAAATTGTTTATCAACTCCAACTTGACCACCGTAAACTTTAGTTTTTCCTTCAGCGTAACCATCCTGTTTTAATTTTCCATTTGCTCCAAGTCCTGTTATCCAAAGTCCAAAGTTATCTCCGACATTGTCAAGAGTACCAAGCATTACAAGACGATTTGACAAGTCTTTATTGACTGTCTGTGATTGATGGAAAGTTAGCGCTTGAGCAGAGGCATAAATTTGCCCAGATAAACTGTCTAGCACTGCTGCACTTGTTGCACTTCTTGTTGAAAGAGACTGCAATACCGCTGCTTTTTTCTCAAAATTTTCCACATTTTTGGTATTTCCATTTTCAACTTCTTCATCTAATTTTTGAAATGCTGTTTCTATATTTTCCGCTGTATTTTGCTGCATTTCATCAGAATTTTTGGAATTTTTTACATATGTTTCTACATTTTTACGACTAAGATTTGCTGTAACTTTATTTTCTTTTTTTTGAACGTCCACATTTACCAAATCTTTTTCATTCTCACCTTTTACAGTTCCTTCAATTTTTCCATCTGAAGTGATTACATCATTTGTAATACCTTTAGCTGTAACATATCTATCTTGTCCATTCTGATCTTTTGCTGCAACTTCTATCGCAACACCATTTAATTTGACATCACCATTTACGTGTAGTGTTGAATTTGTATCTGTTTTAATTCTCGAATTTTCAAGTGAAATATATTTTCCAGCAAATGTCGTTCTACCGCTATTTTCAACTGTTCCTGCATTTATTACATCATTTTGTATCAGTGCATTTTGAGTAGCAAGTGTCGCTTGTGGTCTTACGTTAAGTGAAGAAGTATAAACTCCATTTATTTGAACTTTTCCTGCGTTTACTGTTGTATTTCCTGTAAATGTACTGTTTCCTGACAAAATCAATATTCCAGCTCCATTTTTGATCAAACCTGCATCTCCTGAAATATTATTTGAAAATGTGTAAGTCCCGCTTGGTATATCGACTGTAACATTGTCATCCAGTGCAAGTGCTTTACTAAATTTAGCAGGTCCATTTAGAGCTTTGTCAATATTTATAAGTCCCCAACCGTAAGTTGAATCCACTCCTGGTTCACCTATATCCGTTGCTGTGGAAAGAATAGTCTGTTTTATCAGATTTCCGTCCATCCATGGATATTTCTGCTTAATCATCGCAGCTGTTCCTGTTACTACAGGAGTTGCAAAAGAAGAGCCTGCCGCTTTTATACTCTTTCCGTTTATTTCATATTTATAATCGGCTATTGCGGATACAGTCCAATTTTTTCCTACTCCGGCAGAAGACAGTGCCTGTAAATTATCCCATGAAATATCTCCCAGATTATCAGAATCTTTTGTAGAAAGTCCTACAACTGAAATCCAGCCTTTCTCAAGACTTCTCTCGAAATAAGGCAATCCCGCTTCAAGGTTTGGCTGATCATTATCTTCGTTATTTCCTGCTGCCCACATAAATAAAGCTCCCTCATTTACTGCTTTATTATAGAAATCTAAAAAATCGTTTTCTATTTGGTCTTTATAATATTTAAGTGAATAAGGAGAACTGCTGTACTCAGTTACCATTCTGTTTACTCCGTAAGACTGGTTAAAAATTTTTACTCCTTTGGCATATATTTTATTGTACATGGAAACCGTAGGTTTTGGATAAGTGTCTGTCCCGTTATCCTTCAATTGGGAAGAATCAGCCGCATAAATTTTTACATTTTTTGCCGTGCCGTTTTTAGTATTTCCGCCTATCATTTCAGATACGAGTATTCCGTGATATTCGTCATCAGTTGTAACATTGGGAGTGTATATTTTTTCCAGCCTGTTTCCAAATTTATTTCTCATATCCGACTTTAATTTATAGTTATCCGTATTGAATCCTACGTCAATAACTCCCACTGCTACCCCAGTTCCGTCATATGATGAAGATGATGACGTCTTATTATGAGGATTATTTTCATCATATCTTATTTTCTTATCATTCCATCTTATTCCGGAGCCATAATCCGTATCATCATCGTCATCGTCGTCAGTTGATCCGTTTGGAGGATATAAACCATTTCCGGGATTAGAAGGTTTACTTGGAGCAGGATTTTGTGTATATCCATTACCTCCATTTCCTCCCGAACCTCCTCCACAGCTTGCCAAAGCTATGATTAGAGCTATTATAAACATCGTTTTCTTTGCTTTTATATTCATATTTACCTCCATTATATTTCTTTTATGTTATAGAATTATTTTACATTTCCAACATTAAAGAAAAATGAGAGAAAAAATTTTATAAAAAAAATCGAATTATAAAAATGTATAATTTTATAATCCGATTTCCATAATATTTATATTTAAAATACAGGTTTAAATCCATTTTTTATCAATTCTTTTCTTGTCTGCTCAAGAAATTCCAGATTGACCTGATAAAATACTAAGAGGAGCTTGTCGGATATTCCTACTGAATTATCCATTAAATCCCCTATAAAAAGCATATCCTGAAAAACAATAGCTTTATTTGTAGGTAAAGTGAGCAGATAATAATTTCCTTCCTCTCCCTTTGTTTTCAGCTTTGTAAGATAGTCTATAGCGTAGTCGGAAGCCATGATATAATTATACATATCTCCGTCATATCTGCATTTCATATGAAAAACTACTGCTCTCTTTTCTAAAAGGGTTTTCCCCGCATTATAAGTTTCAGAAACATTTTTGTCCAGTTCTTCTTCCGAATGCCTATTTGTATCTTCATATACCATTCTGGCTTTTTTATTTGTCCTTAACTCTTTCGGAACAAAACAGACTATTTTTTCTTTTGCCAATATTAAAGATGAAATAATTAGAACTCCCAGAAAAATTATCTTTTTCATAATAAATCTCCTTATATACTATTCTACTATTTATAATAATCTATATATCCAGTTTAACTCTTCTAATATCGGCTCCTACTGCATTCAGTTTTTCCTCAAGCTTGTCATATCCTCTGTCAATATGGTACACTCTGTTTAAAGTAGTTTCCCCGTCAGCAGCCAATCCTGCCAATACAAGTGCAGCTCCCGCTCTCAAGTCGGAAGACATAACTTCAGCCCCTGTTAACGGAAGTCCGCCGTTTATAATGGCAACTCCATGTCTTATTGTGATATCTGCACCCATTCTGTTAAACTCAGGTACATGCATAAATCTGTTTTCAAATACCGTTTCTTCCATTGAGCTTGAACCGTTTACAAGAGTTTGTAACAACATCATTTGAGGTTGCATATCTGTAGGAAATCCGGGATGAGGCATTGTTCTTATTTTTACAGGTTTCAAATCCTTCAGATTTCCTATTACCGACAGGATATTTCCGTCCTGTTCAAATTTTACTCCCATTGCTTCCAGTTCGGATTTAAATACACCCAAATCCTCCAGATTGGCATTTTCTATTTTTAAATCTCCGTCCGTGATTAACGAAGCTATTATATACGTTCCCGCTTCAATTCTGTCGGACATTATCGAATATTCAATCCCGTGTAATTCTTCGACACCTTCTATTTCAATATTCGGTGTTCCCAGTCCTGTTATTTTTGCTCCCATTTTATTAAGAAAATTACCTAAATCAACTATTTCGGGCTCTCTCGCAGCGTTAGAAATAACAGTTTTTCCGGGAATTTTGACTGCCGCCATCATTAAATTTTGGGTTGCTCCTACACTCGGAAATCCTAAAGGTATTTCAGCTCCTTTAAGCTTATCCGACTTGGCATGAATATATCCGTGAACTCTCGTTATTTCAGCACCAAGTGCTTCAAAGCCTTTTAAATGAAGGTCTACAGGTCTTGAACCTATTGCACATCCTCCCGGCAGTGAAACAACAGATTCTTCAAGATTTGCTATCATAGGTCCCATTACAAGAAATGATGCCCTCATTTGTTTTACTATTTCATAGCTTGCCTCATTTCTCTTAAATCCGTTATTTATTATTTTATACGTAGTATCATCCAGTTTCTGAGTTTCCATTCCCAAATCCTCGAGAAGTTTCATCAATATTCTTATATCTCTCAGATTAGGAACATTTTTGAGTATATATTCCCCTCTTGCTACCAATGTAGCGATTATTATAGGCAAAGCCGCATTTTTAGCTCCACTTACTTTTATTGTCCCGTTCAAAGGGGTCTTTCCTTTAATTTTAAATCCGTCAACCACGTTTTTTTCCTCCTAATTTCTCACAAATTGGACATCTTGTCCCAAGAATACTGTCTATAAAATTTATTTCCTTGTAACTGTTTTCATACTCGGGTAATTCCTTTTTTATTATTTCTCTGTGAAATTCACATATTTTACAGCCCATTGACTGGTAATAAATTGCAGGTAAATTTTTTTCCTGAAATATTTCCGCTTTATTTTTCACAACGGGATTTTCAGGCGGATTACTCAAAGCATCATCCGAAGCCACTACAAGACCTATTTTCCCTGTATATAGCAGGCTGTCTATCATTTTATAAGATATATTTTTCTTTTGGGCAAGATTTATATATTTTTTTATATCGTTAAAATCCATTTCTCTTGAAATAATCATTTTTTTCGCTTCTTTATCTTCCAAAGCCTTTTCTATTTCAGGATATATTCCTTTTTCTCTGACCTGTTCTACTGTCAAAGCTGCCAGAACTCTTTCTTTATATTCCCCTAAAAATACATTTTTTTCAATCTTTACTTCTCTAACTCTGTCAGTAAAGTTTTCAATATGTTTCATAATTTCAGCTTGAGATTCATTATTATTACTTTTCATTTTTTCTCCATTCATAGTAGAGATTTTATCACAAAATTAAAAATTTTGAAATAAAAATTACTAAATTGGC
>CALIJH010000075.1 GCA_938017765.1 uncultured Leptotrichia sp. | reverse complement strand
TTATAAATTTTATAATTTTTTTCATAATTCCTTTAAAATAAATCATTTTAGATAAATTTAAATCCATTGATTATGTATGCATTTTTATTTTTTGAATGTTATTCATAACATTATAACATTTTTTCTAAAAAAATAGAACCGATTAAGGCTCTATTTTTTTGTTGCATATTTAGACTAAACTGGCAGTCGGTCAGGATTTATATATTATAATTTAAATAACTTTTCAAATCCTTTTCTGGAAATTTCAATAAATTTCAGAAGCTCGTCCTGTGTAAATGTGGCTTCTTCACCTGTTCCCTGTAACTCTATAAACTCACCTTTATCATTCATTATTATATTCATATCCACATCCGCACGAAAATCTTCCTCATATTCCAAATCAAGCAAAATTTCATCTTTTATCTTTCCTACACTTATAGCTGCCACTCTTGAATTAATAGGTATTTCAGTCAGTTTTCCCGCATCTATCAGCTTTTCAATGGCAAGCTCCAAAGCAAGATATCCTCCTGTGATAGAAGCTGTCCTTGTTCCGCCGTCAGCCTGTATTACATCACAGTCTATAATCACGGTTCTTTCACCTAATTTTTCCAGATTTACTGCCGCTCTTAATGCTCTTCCTATTAATCTCTGGATTTCCATTGTCCTGCCTGATAATTTTCCTTTACTCGACTCTCTCTGCACACGATTATTTGTAGCTCTCGGAAGCATGCTGTATTCAGCAGTTACCCAGCCCGTGCCTGTTCCTCTCAGAAAAGGGGGAACTTTTTCCTCAACAGTGGCATTGCAAATCACTTTCGTATTTCCAAACTCTATTAAAACCGAGCCTTCAGGATGCATAATATAGTTTTTTGTTACTTTTACTTCCCTCATTTCATCATTTTTTCTATTTTCTCTCACTTGCACTACTCTCCTTTTATTTTTTCAGTTTCTTTATATAAAGGAAATCTTTCTGTCAATTTTAAAACCTCATTTTTTACTTCTTTTATTTTTTCGCTGTCATTTATATTTTCAAGAACTTTCAGTATCATTTGACCAATTTTTACAGCTTCTTCTTCTTTCATTCCTCTTGCTGTAATTGCAGGCGTCCCTAATCTTATTCCGCTTGTTATGAACGGTTTTTCAGGGTCATTAGGAATGGCATTTTTATTGCAGGTAATACCTGCTTCTTCGAGTTTTTCTTCGGCCAGTTTTCCTGTAACACCTTTCGGCCTCAAATCTACGAGCATTAAATGATTGTCAGTACCTCCGCTGACTATTCTCAATCCGCCTTTTACAAGTTCTTCGGATAATGCCCGGGCATTTTTTGCTACCTGCTTCTGATATATTTTAAATTCAGGACTTAATGCTTCCTTAAATGCTACAGCTTTTGCAGCAATTATGTGCATTAAAGGTCCTCCCTGTATTCCGGGAAATACAACCCTATCCACTTTTTGGGCAATTTCTTCATTATTTGTAAGAATTATCCCGCCACGAGGTCCTTTTAATGTCTTATGAGTAGTAGAATTTACGACATCAGCATATTCCATTGGATTTGGATGTTCTCCTGCCGCTACAAGTCCCGCAATATGAGCCATATCAACCATTAGATAAGCTCCTGACTCATTAGCAATTTCTCTGAATTTTTTAAAGTCGATTATCCTTGAATATGCACTTGCTCCTGCAACTATCATTTTAGGTTTATTTTCCAATGCGAGTTTTCTTATAGCATCATAATCCAGCATTTCAGTTTCAGGATCTAATCCATACTCTATTCCATGATAAATTTTACCTGAAAAATTGATTTTATATCCATGTGTGAGATGTCCTCCTGAGCTTAGTCCCATTCCCAAGATTTTGTCTCCCGGCTCCAGTAAAGCTATATATACTCCCATATTTGCCTGAGAACCTGAATGTGGCTGCACATTAGCATATTTTGCCCCAAATAATTTTTTCAATCTTTCTATTGCTAATTTTTCAACAGTGTCGGCATTTCTACATCCTCCGTAGTATCTTTTTTCAGGATAACCCTCTGCATACTTATTTGTAAAAACTGAACCTGCCGCTTCCATAACAGCTTTTGAAACAA
>CALIJH010000074.1 GCA_938017765.1 uncultured Leptotrichia sp. | reverse complement strand
GTTATTATACATATGTGCATGGAAAGGCATCCATGCCTCGTTTCCATTTGCTCTTATAACAAAATCACTATTGCTATTATTTTTGTACCCTTTTGAAAATGGGATATACGGACTTAAATCTGGTTTTGGTGCTATCTCTTTAATTTTTGCATACGTTATTATCCCCGCCTTGTTTTCTTCAGCAAAGTCGGTATATTTTACATAATCTTTATTAACTTCTGACTTAAAAGAATTGAACATCCCTACGGTCACAAGTGCGGAAGTATCAATAGACAAAGAAATATTATCAGTATTGCTTAAATTAAATATAAATTCCACTGTTACTGTACTCAAATTAATTCCGTTTGTTGCAGGCATGAAGTCAGCAGTACCTGCAACGGTAACCGCAAAAAGAACTTCTGTTCCTGCTGTATCCTTTGCATAGATTCCCAAAGTTTCCATACTGTACCCACTCATAAGTCCTGAGTTGTTGAACGTGGCTGTCACTTTAATCTGCGATGTTCCTATTTTCTCAACTTTACTGACATTCGCCGTCTGTTTTACTCCATCAACATTAATAAGTGTTTCAAGGTTTACTGTATCGAGCAGTTTATTGCTTGATGCAGATATCTTCGTAAATGTCAGCTCTGTTATTCCTGCAATTTCTCTAGTTATCAAATCTTTTCCCTTGTCAGTTATTCCTGTTCTTTTTATACTTGCCATTTCTATCCTCCTATCTCAATTAATGTGTTTATGTTGGTCACGGCTCCAACAGAAACATACAGCGTATTAACAACTTTCGGTGTAAGTATATTGATACTGTTAAATCCTAAGTTTGCAGGCAGTATTGTCTTAAGCATGTTGTTCAGTTCATCGTATTTTTTCGCATCATCAAACTTAGTAGTGATTCCAAGTTCATACACATTGAAATTGGCCCTCAGTTCGTAGTTTCCGTCACCGCACAACTGGTCCATTCTGTTCACAAGTACACGCCAAGTATAAGGGATTTGGTCATTCCAATATGTTAATACTCTAAAAATTCTAATTTCCAGTGTATCATTTTCGTACCTGTGAAGCCCCAGCATTTCCTCAAATTTGCTTATCCCGTCTTCGTCGCAGTATTGTATGAACTGATTATTAAATACTTTCTTAAGTATTTCCCATAATAATCTCAGCTCAGGTTCTTCGCTTTCCATTATTCGTCTAATCTCCCTATACTCCTGCATAAACTGAGGAAGGTACGACAGCAGGTTGACGTTAATATTTTCTAAAATCATCATACTGTTATTCCTCCCCACACAGGAATTTGATACTCTGTCAGTTGCAGATTGTTAGAGCTTCCGTTAATTGTTGTGTTCTGTATGTCCAGAATACCGTTAATATCAAGTATTTTAGCTTCAATCCTTGATACTCTGACAACTAAATTATTACTTACCAGTTCATTTTTTAATGCCCAAGTTTTCCGCAGTTCGAGTAAATAGTTTTTTATGACTTCTTCGACTTTCAGCTTTACCCTTACCCAGTCGAAATTAGGCTCAAACGTAATGCTTGTATGGATATTGATAACTACATTATCAGTAGCCCTGACGGTTACTATATGCCCTATCGGGGCAACCCCCAGCCCTCTTGCGTCGTTTGTCGGGTCTATAGCGTCCTGTACTTTCTTAATCAGAGTTGTACTCGCTTGATTAAAGTCACTGTCAAGAATGGTCAGCAGGACCGTGCCCCCGCCGTTCCAGATCGGAGTAACCTTAACGGCTCCTACTCCCTCTATCTCGTGTACTTTCAGCTTATAGTCAGAAATGTTACCGCCATAAGCTTTCATATTAAAGCTATCGAAATATCGCTGTCTTAGCTTTTCTGTTTCCTCTTCATCCTGTCCCGGAATTAGCAGCTCCGTTATTTCCGCTTTTCCTAATCCTGATATATAGTCAATCGGGATCAGTTTTCCTGTTTTCCCGTTTCCTATTTTTCCAGCTGTTTCGCATTGAAGCTCGTATTCATAGAGATTTGTTGCGATGTTATGCTGTATAAATTTTACGGCTGTATAATTCAGCTCATCTAAATTAAAACGGCTCCCAAGAGTTATTTCTATATCAAAAACGCCCTTTAGAGTCGCCCTACTCGCCTTGTAAGGTATAATCCCTCTTTCAGATGCTCTCCTAATCAGATTAGGCCTGCTTGCCGTATCTCCGAATGTTTCCTGAATGAATATCTGAAGAGCGAAATACATACTCTCCAGTTCCATTGCTGCAGGAGCGAGTGCGTCCCATATAATAGAGCCTTCTCTTTTATCTAAATTATTCGGTACCCTTGCAAGCATTCTTTCCATTATTTCTTCATATTTCTTCGCCTCGAACATTATCCAATCTGCACCTCCTTATCCGCATCTATGTTTCCGAATATTGTAACTACTTCAAATCTCGTAAATACAACTCCTTTTCTTGGAGTGTCGAAATCAAAATTAATTACCTCGATTACCCGAGTATCTTGAAGCAGTGCTTCCTTTATCCGTCTTTCAATTTCAGGAATACAGTAACTTACAGGCATCCCAAATAAATCCTCTAACTCAATCCCATAATTCCATGAATATATTTTATATCTGTATCTTTCAGTCCGTATAATCTTATATACTGCCTGCTCCATAGCTTTTAAATTGTCTACAAAGTCAGTAATATCATCGTCAGATAAGTTCATAGCATAAGTATTAGTCGGTCTTTCAATAATCTGAATATCGGGGGTAAGCCCGTCGTTCTGAGGTATCACTACATCCACTCTCCTTCCGTTATCGGATCAGTATATCTGTCAAGAACTATATATGTCTGTCCGCCCTGTACTTTTAGTAAAACAACATCTTCTCCTACTTTTAATCCGTAGTGCAGTGTTATTTTCTTTTTGCCCTTATACTCATGCTTATGCTTCTTAATGTCAGTTGCAACACCCTCTATAAGCTCGAAATCTTCGGTTTCGTGGGACACGGAAATATCTACGTCATGGTTTCGTACAAGGTGCGTCAGGATTAGCTCATCCTCTTCTAAAATAGTGTACTGGTCTATCTTTATCGTGAGAGGGTCTATACTCTCAACTGTCCCCTTTCTATGCTCGAACGGATCGCCCGCTTCAACTGTCCGACTCGATATTTGTTGTAGCAGTTCCACTATATTGCTCATTTTTTACCTCCTTTTTGCCCATTTGACCAATGAAGTCGATATCCATGTAATGTTCCTGATGACTGAATGTATGTTTAACTTTATCTACGATCATGAAATTCTGGACAATAATATCCCCAACATCAAGATTGACAACTATACTGGATCCGCCTCTTACTCTTATGTCTCCGAATATTTTAGTCATTGAAAATGTTCGCCTCTTGTGATTGTAGAGCTTCAGCAAGCTCTCGACTTTTTCTTTTGCCTTTGCGTCAGTTACTTTCTCATCGATACTTTCAAAATACTGCAAAACTCCCCACGACTTGATGTTAAATGGATCCTTTACCATGAATATCTCTCTTACTTTTTTTTCTTTATTTATTCTTGAGAGTTTAATCTGATTATACGTATTACTGTCAATACTTGTACCGTATTTATAATTTTCAGCGCTTTTATCGTCTAATATCAGATCAAATATTCTTAGCTTTTCATCTTCCTTAAGAGTCAGTTTCCCGTAATCGTCGTATAAAATAAACTGCTTCTTAGTATAATAGAGAGTTTCGGATAAGGCATATAAAATCATATCGAAAAGAGTCTTGTTATCTTCTCTCCTTTTGACAATTTTATACCCTGTATCCTCAATTTCCCCTATTTGCAAATTAAAATCCGCTGCAAGCAGCTTTATTATTTCAGAAGCGGTTTTATTTTTAAATACGTATGTATTTTTATTTTTGAGGTATCGGAGCTGGTCATATGCCGTTACCTTTATTTTCCCAGTTTTCGACCTGCTTCTTTTAAAAATATACCCTAAAAAGAACGGCGTACCTTTGTATTTTACAGATACGGTATTTCCCTCGGTAAATTCTATTTTCTCCTTTAACACTTCGAACTCAAGTACCCCGCAGCTTCCTTTTCTTTCAGTAGACCAAGTAATGGAGGTAATAAGGGGCATTAGAGGAGTACCGTTTTCAAGCGTTACCGTCAGTTCTATATCCTTTTCAAGATTAAACTCTCCCTGCAAATGTGATAAAAAGCTGTTTAGTATATTCATTCTTTTAACCTCAAATTCTGTCCTGGAATAAAGTCAGTTAATCTCTTAAGTCCGTTCCACTTCATTACATCTGCCATTTTCTCAAGTCCGCCCAGCTGGCTTCTGCATACGCCCCAGAGCGTTTCCCCTGGTCCGGTCGATATGAAGCGGTCAATCACTTTAGTAACGGGGCGGGGCATTGTCAGATATCCTGAAATTTTATCATCCATCATTTTAAGTTCCGACTTTCGGGGATCCTTAAATTCTTTCAGTTTAATTTCTACAGGAATATCCATGAATTCCGATACGTCGTCAGAATAATTAAACTCTTCGAGGGATACTTTAATGTTAGTATTAAAATATCCCTTGTTATTTGGGTATTTACGGGCTATTATGAACTGAAATGGTTTTCTGTTATCCTTTAATCTTTGCAACTTATCAAGATAATGTTTTGGCTTGTTAAAGCCTTGTAAAGTATTAATAAACGGATACTTATATGCAGGGAGTACTATTTTAAAGGATATTTCCCTAAGCCCCTCGGACTTCAGGATATTCAGTTCAGAAGCATTTATCAGGGATACCGTTTCATTTTTATTCTTCATTGAAATTGTTACCCTGTCGGGATTAACAGGGATAAGCATTCTGTCAATGTAAATATCATACATCAGTTAAACTTCCTTTCCGCAGTTCTCGCCATTTCCTCTTCAATCTGTTCCTTGAGTTTTCTCACTATATCGTTAATATCTGCGTCTTTTTCAATTGTATTGTTATTGTTCATATCGACTTTAATTTCAGCTGTTGTAAATTGATTAATGTGTTCCTGCTCTGCCAGTTCTCTTAAATATTTCATATCTTCTTCAGTATCATCCAGTTTATCCGCCATTTTTCCTGTGTTCTTAGCAGTTTTTCCTGTATTGTTTTCCGTATTTTTACCCGCAGCAGGGTCGTAATCTTTACCGCCGCCTAAATTATCGGGGTCAAAGAGATTATCAAATTTATCTTTTACCCCTTTCAGCTTGTCTATAGCATTCCGTTCTGTCCTGTTCCCCCATGCAGCCGCAGCCTCGAACTCATATTTAGGGTCTTTCTTTTTAAGCAGTTCGTTATTACCGCCATTTATAATCGGTATCTGCTTTGCTGTCAGATTTCCCTGTTTAGATGTATCGCTCCGCCCGTAGACGTAGGAAGATTAAGCCCTACAGCTTTTAGCATAGGGGCAAAAGCACTCATCCCCTTTAAAAGCCCGTTCATAAATTTATCGGCTTCTCTCATTATCCAGTTAAAGGCATCTATAAAGTAATTTGCAAAATCTGTTAAGCCTTTAGCGACTCCCGCATTAAGTTTATTTATTCCGCCTATAATTTTATTTACTAGTCGAACGGAGCCATTTATTATGTCAACAAAAACATTAAACAGTACAGCTCTCATCCACATAAACGACCCTGCAATAGTTCCCGTTACAGTCAAAGTATTAGTTTTCATCTTTATAAACGCAATCGCTGCCGCTACGGCAGCAATACCAATTGCAGCTAAAACTGCTGTGACTGCCAAGACTGCGGCAACAATCCACGTACCCGGAAACGCATATACCGCCATATTAAAACCATGTTGGGCGGCAGTAGCCATAAAAGTAGCTCCAGACGCAGCTGTTTCGGCAGCGGCTTTAAGCCCTACCGCGAACTGATATATCCCTATTGCAACATTGGCTAAATTCTGTACAACTGTGTAAAAGGCAACTAAACCGATAATAATCCCGATTGGATATTTTAAAGCATCCCATTTGTCATACAGCCAACCCGCAAGGCTTAAAGCTTTATTAAAGAACTGCTCCATAACTCCTGCAACTATCTCAAATGTATTAGCTACACCTGTAGCTATAGCTTGAAATTTCTGATTGTTTGCTATTCTGTTTATCATATTTAGCAATGGATTTAATGTTCTTATTACAAAATTTAACATGTTTGTCCATACATCCCGCCATGTCATTGGCAACTGTTTAAAACTGCTGTTTATATCGTTTTCCATTCCGAATACAGCCTTTCTAATCACATCAGCAGTTATTTTGCCCTCAGCACCTAATTTTTTAAGCGACTCTATTCCTACGCCCATGGCTTTAGCTATTCCTTGTGCGAGCATTGGGGCGTTTTCCCTTATACTTCTAAATTCATCGCCCTGTAACCGTCCCGAGGCCATTGCCTGATTAAGCTGATACATCGCCGCGGCAGTTTCCTGTGCAGATGAACCACTTAATTTAAACGATTTAGCCATCAGATTGTTAAATTTGACTATTTCTCCGTTGTTAGCAAAACTTCTGCCTGCAAGCTGTCCGAGTTTAACAACACTGTTGGCAAAATCGTTAAGTGGAACCCTTGCGTCCTGTGCGGACTGATAAATAGCGTTTTTCAAGTTGTTTTTCTGAGTAGCGTTATCGGTAATAAGATTAAGTCTTGCGTCTATCGTTACTACTTCATCAGATAAGCTCATCAACTTTTTAGCTCCGCTAATTAATGCATATAGGCCTAATGCCTGTTTTAATTTTCCTATTATCCCAGACATATTATTCTTACTTTGTGAAATACTTCGGTTCCACTGTTTTTGTTTTGCATCATTCTGCTCCGTTTTACCACCCGCTTTCATCAGTTCTTCCTGAAGTATCCGCATTTCAGAATTTGCTTTTGCGACATTGTTTTTAAGTTCGCTAAGCCCTTTCGGGTCAATTTTTTTATTATCCGCCGCTTCCATTACAGATACTAAATGCCCCATAGCATTAGCCATAGCAATTACAGGGCCTGTTAATCTATCCATCATTCTTATGCTTGATGATATTGACGCCAATTAGCGCACCTCCTTACTTTTTAGATTTTTTAGCGGCTTCCTTATCATTTTTTATTTTCATTCTTATACTTGCGATAATAAAAGCCTTATCTTCCAAGCTCATATTTGCAAATTTGCTTGGAATAATATGTAATTTGTGGAGAGCGTAATACGCATAGTTAGCTAATCCGTCCTCCTCAATGAGTTTTTTGCCTCATCTACCTTTTCTTCAAGTATGTCTTTATCAAATCCACATATTGCCTGCACCTCTTCTGCCAGATTGCTATACTCCCCCGGAAGCAACATAGCGGAAAGTAACGCCTCCTCACCCATTACTCCATAGCTGTCCTGTAGTTCTGCGTCATCCAGTTCAGGAAATACCACGCAGGACACGAGCAGCCTTTTCAGATACGCACTATAGTCAAGTTTAGGAACGTACACTCCTTTTTTTATTTTTTCCTGTTTAGTACAGTCTTCCCTTAATTTGTCGTCCTGTTCATTAGAAATAGCTTTTATTTCCCATTCAATCGGTTTTCCGTTTTCATCCGTAAATCTCTCCGATACTACAACTTTTTCATTTTCTATTGGTTTTGCATTCTGCTTAAAGAAGCTTTTTAGTCTATCTGCCATTATTTTTTACCGCCTTTCATAATATAAAAAAAAAGCAGGCATCACACCTGCTAAAATTTTATTCCATACCCGCTAAGTTCCTGAATGTTTCGGCATATTCAAAGTCTTCAAATGTAAATTCGAGTTCATCTTCCAAATACTCTGCATCCGCATCAAGTTTAGCTATTGTCATACCGTTAAAATTACATCCTTTAAGGACTACTATCTGTCTTCCGACTTTAGTAGTAGGATCGTCATTCATTACCTGTATATCGAAATATACGTCTTCTCCTGTTTTAGCATATCTCGACATAAGTTCCCTAAATTTATTTATTCCGTAATGATATTTAGCCGTTCCTGTCCCTTTCCAGCCAGTCGCCTTGTTCCCCTTTCCGGTTTTCCCCATAATCGGAACTTCGGTTTTATTTTTCTCGGCTTTTGCTTCAATGCTTATTAGCTGTAGAAATAAAAATCTTCTGCCCTCTATTGTTACATAGCAGTTTCCAAGACTCCCTGTTATAGCGTCCCCTGCATTCATAGTTGCTGTTGCCATATTTTTCCTCCTTATTTAAAAAATTAAAAAGAGGGGTATCTTAACCCCTTTAAGCAACGATGACAGTCATATATAACTGTTCCATCGCATTGACAGGCGTAACTTTGTCTGTTACGATTACTGATTTTTTATTCTTCCCTTTTTCAACTGCGACATCTTTTGAGTCAAAGTTTTCAATTGCCCTTATCTTCTGAAGCTCCTTATGATGATCCACTATATTATCCCACAGCGAAGTACGTCCTTGGGCATCGTTTGCAACTTTTCCGACAAAAGATTTGTTAAACAGTCTCGCGATATCGACTGCTATCTGATCAAGTACCCTTATCGTCTGATTAGAACTGAAGTCATCATTCTTTTCAGGTTCTATTGATGTAAACGTATTGATGTCCGTCAGAACCTTAACCTGATTTTCGGCCCTGTGGAATAAGAATTTCCCTGCCTTAATTCCGTTAGCGAGACCCGTCTGATTCTCTGCAAACTCAAGTTTAAAATCACCCTCATATGTTTTATTCGTTACTGACTTATTCACTTCGCAGCCCGCTTCTGCTCCGGTTACCCAGTATACCGCAGATGAATCCTGATCATTCCCGAGAGCTTTATTTTGAACTGATATAACCCCCTCGAAATCTGCGAATTCAGCTCTATACAGAACCGTCTGAAATTTAGCTCCAACTTCGTTTCTCATACGTTTAGTGAACTGAATAAACAGTTTTTTAATTGTCGTATCAGTAGATAAACATCCTAACGTATTGAAATAATACGTTTCGATTTTATCTAAAAATTTTTGATATTCTGCCCCTGCTACTGCTGTTCCGTTAGTTCCTCCAGTAAGTGGCGTTGCAGATGTTGAAGAAAGAGAAGCCCCAGATTTGAAGTCCACAAAATCATTATTTTTCAAATCTGTAACCGCTGATACGGTCTGAGAGTCAATCCTTTTGTTATCCAGCATCGTATCAACGTCCCATTTTGACGGATCGTCAACATTCGCGGATATGGATATTTTTATATCATTCCCTCTTTTTCCCGCATATTTAGCTGTTGCGAATTCATTTGACGCTTTTGCCCCCTCGTTCAGTTTATATGCGTATAATGTCTTTGCGTTGCTGAACAAATCCCTTAAACCTTTCATTTTTTCATGGTCATAACTGTATCCGAAAATTTTCAGACTATCTTTCTGAAAATCTGAGTTTTCAACAGTAAATACTTCACCATCTACGCCCCAATCAAGTTCAAGAGGCATAGCTGCATATCCTCTATCTGCTAAACTCACAATCGCCCTTGCAAGACTGACAAAGTTGATGTATGATCCAGGCAACACTTTATTTTGAACTAACCATGTTCCTCCTCCATAAGCCATTATTCAACCTCCTTATCTAAAAATTCCTTTATCGCCTTATCCGCCTCGTCAGTCGTATAAAGCTCATTATCTTTCAGCACTATCGCTATTATATCTTTTTTCATTTCGTATTTTTTAGAGCTGTATAACTGCTCTTTTGTAAATTTATTTTCATCAGCAACATTATTCTTTTTAGCCATTAATTTTTAATACCTCCTTTAAGTTGCAATTCTTCCATTTTCTCTGTTTCGTTATATTTATATGCGAAGTAACTGAAATAGGCCTGATATTGAATATTCCCGTCTGTTACTTCGCCTTTTCTCTTATAACTTCTTAACTGCCCATAATTCTTAAGTTCAATTACTTCAGTCAGAGTATCTAAATCCTGCAGCACAGTATACAATCTTCTTGTGTCGGGAGTGTTCTCATCATCTATGTACTGAATTAAAATCGCGGTATCAGCCTTGTATCTCTTTCCAATCAGCCTATCCTCGCTATGTGTTAGCACCTTAACGAAAAAGCAAGGCTCTCTGAAGTTTTGTGAAATTTTGTTTTTATATACCGTAATGCCATATTTTTTAAATAGTATTGACACGACACCATCAACAATATTATTTACCACTTCCCATTACCTCCTTAAGCCATATTTCAAGCTTTTTTTCAATTATTTTAGGCAGCTCCCTTTCAAGTTCAATTTCGGATTTTGTAAGAAAAAACTGCCCTTGTACCCAAGATTTTTTAAGCCTCTTCCCGATAGCTGGAACATATCTGCCGGGTTCCTGCCTATGCCCAAATTCAACGTAAGATGCATATTCCATAGGGTTGAAAACAGTAACTTCATAGCCATTTCCCGCTTCTTCTACCGATGCTATATTCCAGTTTCTTCGTAAAGTTCCTTCTTCGACAGGAGTTCTTTTTATTGCCTTTCTTAGCAATCTTAAAGCTATTTCATCTGTAATCTTAGTAATGAACAGTCGAGTGTTTGCCGATTTTAATGCCTCAGCTACTCTTTTAATTTCGTTAAAATCTACTTTTACTTTACTGGAAGCCATATCAAGCACGCTCCTTGTAAATATCGAGTATAATCTCCTGATGATTAGTGTAAACTGCCGATACTCCGCTGTGTTTGTACTTCCTTGTAACTCCGTTTTGTGTAACTTCAAATACACATCCGGGAGGAACGTATAACTCAGGGGCGATAAATAGTTTTACAACTTGAGATGTTCCTGCGAATGTTTCGCCCTGACTTGTCTGACTTATGTTCTTAAAACTTAAACGACAAGGTAAATCCTTAAAAAGCAATACATTTGGTTTAACTTCCGTCGCTCCGAATTCATCAACCGTTTCTTGATAGCTGTATATATTACATCTGCCGTCCCACATGGACTGGATAGCTTCTCTTGCCTCTCTTAATATATCACTTACCATACTATTCTCCTGTATCTTAGTAATTCACTTTCTCCTTTAGTTAACAAATATTCGATGTAGACTTCAAATTTATCGCCTGTAGTCTTTGTATTTTCAAAGACGACCTTAGTATCTCCCTCTCCTATTTCTTTCACTATACGTCCAAAATTGAGATTAGGGATGTTAAGCTGATTGAGAGATTTCTTAAAGAATAAGAACTCGCCTACACTTCTGTCAATCCACACGTATTTAAGACCCTCAGGAACCTTATTCTGATTAGTCTTGTTCTTAATATACGCCTTGACTTTTTCAATACTCTGATTTAATAAAAATAAGTCGGCATCTACTACATCGTAGCCTACCGACTTCAGTGATTTTTTAACATCTTCAGTGATGTTTTCAACGTATTCCATATCTTACACCTACTTTTTAGGTTTTTTAGATTTTTCAGCAGTTTCATCTGCTGTTTCCTCGTCTTCCACTATCTCGTATCCATGCTCCCTAAACCATTCAACCAGATATGGATTGTCCGTTTTTCCAGTACCATTAATAAAAGTTACACTGGCGCTTATGCCAGTAAACTCTTTATTCGGTGTATTTATTATAGCCATTAGTTCCTCCTATTTCACCTTGATTTTTCTGAATGCTCCCGCCGCTTTAGTAGCTTTTAATGCAACCGCTGCAAGCATTTCGACTTCTCCTTTTTTAACCGCTCCCGCTGTTTTAAAATCAGGGAGCCAAGTTTTAATCAGGGCGTTTCCTGCGGGAGCAACGGCGTGGAAACCATCCATACCAAATCTTACAGCATAAAGTGAAGTTTCCCCTTGTCCGTTTATTGCAGATACAGGATCGTTAGTTCCCGCCTTTGCACCTAAATCAATCAAAGGTACTCCTGCATAGCTTTCAATCTGTTGCCCGAAACCGTTTTGAGTTATCTGATACTGCCCGGCTCTTCTTGCAATAGCCTTTATTTTAGCTATCAGCTTCACATTTCCCGCTATCATTGTTGGTGTCCCGTCAAGTCCCATCAGGAATTCATCCAGCTGATCTAAGAATACTCTCCAGTTCGAGTCTATTGCCGCAGAATCTGACAAGTCTATCGCCGCAGTTGGAATATATTCAGTCGTGCTTCCAGTTATTGCCTTATCCAGTCCATCAAAGGCTTTACTGTTTACTGCGCTGTCCCCGTTTATTACCGTATCGTTAAACAGTGCAGACGCAGCTTTTATTTTCTGAGACATTTGAAGCTGTACTTCAGATATTATTCCTCCCATATCTGCTATTACCCTGTCAATTTCAAACGCTCCGCCGAATATTTTGAGGTCTACATTAAACCTTTCCTTAGATACTTCCTGAGCTGTGTACTCGTGATTTACTTCCCTGAAGTCCGCAGTAGGTTGTGTTTTTAATCTTGTATATCCGTATGTCATTGTAGTTCCGCCGCCTGTAGGCGATACCACGTTGTCAAACAGTATATTGTTTAATATAAAATTCGACTTTGCAAATTCATCAATTACTCCCATTTGTAAGTCATCCTGTACATTCTTTTTAGCTTCCGCTAATGTTATTGGCATATAAGCCACCTCCTATTATTTTTTATTCATTCTGATTATTACCCGATAACGCTGCAGCTATACTTTCTGCTAATGTTTTCGGTTTTGATCCACTATCGCCAGTGTTGCCCTCTCCCGGCTTAACCCCTGAAAATCCGTTTTTGACATCTGCTCCCTTAAATAGCATTTTACTGTCATCAGCACCTTTTAAAGTTTCAAGCTGTTCATTAATACCCAGCAGGACTTCTCCATCAAGCTTAATCTTGTCCATATCAAGCAACGCTTTCACGGCTTTAACATTCACAGCATTGGCACCTAATAAAGCAGTATCCACGGCATTATTAAGCTTTAAATCCGCAAGCTCTGCATTGTATTTTTCCGTCGCCGCCTTATTGTCCGCCTGTAACTGCGTTATAGTAGTTTTAAGGGCTTCCATATCGCCGTTAATGTTCTTTAGATTCTCAAGCTGCTTGTCTCTTTCTGAAACCTGTTTTTTCAGTTCGTTCTTATCATCAATAAGCTCTTTAAACCTTGCGTAAGGCACAAACTCCTTCAGCTGTTCCGTATTAGCAGATAATACCTTTTCAGCCTGTTCCTCTGTAAGTCCTAATTTTAGTAACTCTTCCTTTTTCATAATTCCCTCCATTTTTACGTCTGTCGACGAATTATTTTTTTGTGATTTGTTCTTTATCGTCTGCAAATACTAAAAAGACGACTATAAATAAAAAAGAGCAGTCGTTAAACTGCTCTCAATTATCTTTTAAATGTTTTCAGGATTTTAGTAAACCAATCCTTTATCTATCCCCTCAAGATAGATTCTTAAATGCCTTTTAAATTCATCAGGCATGAACTCCTCAAATTTCTTATTGCTTCTAACCGCTTTAATAAATATTTCTCTCAAATTTTCCTTTTTAAAATTTTCAGGTAGCCAATTTTCAGGAATAAATGGCTCTATATCATCTATCTTTTCCCTGTATTCGCGTATTTCTTTTTCTAAACCGTTTAAATCAAACGTTTTATGAAACATCTTAAATCCTCCTATTCCAACGCTCCGTATTCAAGCATTTCAAGATAAATTTCATAGGATTTCGGAAAAACCTCTTTCAATAATTCTAAGCTTTCAGGATTAGTAGCTAAAGAACTCGTAAATTCAGCAAAAGCTTCCTTTGAAACAGGGATATCTTCCCAATATTCCTTTCTGTGTCCGAAACCTAAACTGAAACCGCCTTTTGATAATCCTGAAAACAAATCTGATAGCTCCTTAATTGAATTGGCACTTCTATTTTTATATTTATCTTTTATAATTTTGAATACTTCTGAATTACTTAAATTCTTGCCGTCTTTTATCAAATTGATATAATCGCTGTATTCCGCTTCAAGCATACTTCCTAATGTGAAATTTTTATATTTGATACTTCTCCAAATATCACTTATATAATAACCCTCAAAACCTTTCAATTTTTTCAGGTTAATTAAGTGGTCTAACTGATGACCTGCTTCATGAAAAAACATCTCAAACGGTTTTAACCATGTCTTATTTCCCATTAAATCCTTTTTAGTTATATACATCCCTTGAAGCTCATCATTGTAGTGAGGATAACTATCTTTTAAATTTTCGACAAAATCAATTATTTTGAAGTCATCTTTATACACATCCCACGCTTTTTTAAACTCCTCAGGAGCCTTATCTAAAATGTTATCAAGCACTTTTATCTGTTCTGTATTCAGTTTTTCTTTAATATTATACCCTGTTTTAGCATTTTCTTCAACGATATGTTTTTCTTTCCAGTCCTCGTATTTCATATTTGCTGGGACATATTCGGTTTTACCCGTAGTTTCATTCCTTGCAGCACGTTCTCCCTCGTCATCATCAAAATACGGTGCTGTAGTAGTTCGGCATCTGACGTGGAACGGATTTGCTGTGACCCCAACTTCATAATCCTTTAAGTCAAATACTTTGCCGTCCATATCCTGACATATGTCAGATGTCCTGTTATCCAGTGTGGCCACTATTTCATACTTTTCTACACCTAAATCCTGATAACTTTTAAGCCTTGCCCTACTTGAGTAAGCTGCACTTTCTGTGTACACCAGCCTTGATGCATTGGCTTTTGACACTTTCATTTTCTCAGCGATTTTGTCCGCCAGTTTTTCAAGATTGTCGCCTCGGATAAATGCCTGCGTCATTTCAGTGTGAAGGGTATTTATAAGCTTGTCCTTATCTTCCCAGATCCTGTCTGAAAAAGTTTTCCCGTCGGGAGCCCATGGCTTTTTAATAACCGTATTTACTAACTTATCGTTTAAACTGTATATGTTAGTTGCTACCCCTGTACCTTTTGCTATCTGAAAAGCCGTACGGTTGTACTGATCTTTATAAAGATTTTTAAGATAGCTTTCAAATCCGCTTTCACGGCCATTATAAAGCTTTTCTATTTCCCCTCTTACTTGCAACTTCATAGCCTCAAGCCGTTCTATGTGTACCCTTGCACTTGCATTTTCAAGTTGTCTGCTCCAGTCCTTCTTGATTCCGTTTTCTTCCCCATGCTTGATGTATTCGTCAAGCGTCCATTTGAACTCCTTAAGTTCTTTGTCGTTCAGCAACTTTTTAGCCTCAGCCAGTGACACGTCGTTGTTTTTAGCGATTCTGTTGTACCACACTTCGATATCCTTGTTTATTCTTGCGATAGCCCTTTCATATTCAAGCTGCTGTCTCCGAAATTCGTCTCCTGCTATTTTATTAAGCCTTTCCTCTTCCTCGATAAATCTGTCCTGCCAATAATTATTTTTACTCATCTATATCATCAGAGTGTTTGTGCTCTCCGAATCCTCCATAGTCTTCTATTTTCTCACTACGTTCTTTTTTCAGTTTTTCCTGTTCTGCCTGCACATCTGTTACCCATGGATGCTGGGCAAGTATCGTTTCCTCAGATATTATTCCAACTGAATTTTTGATATCCAATATTGCCTGGCTTTCGTTAACCAAAATATCCCTGTTAAGTACAACTTCAACTTTTTCATTTAAAAAGTCTCCTTTTCCTGTATTCTTCAAATGATTAGCCACAAACCATAGCAGGTCTTCAAAACTTGCTTGAAATTCAGTCTCAAAATCATTTGCCTCCAAATCAATTTCGGAATACATCGAACGTATATTCAACTGGTTTGGATTGTTTCCTAGTGTGTCAGCCTTGCTATCAAATCCTGCTCCATTTTCAATTATTGTCTGTTTCAAAAGTTTAACTATCGCATCATAGTTCCCTGCATTCACTTCAACCTGTAAGCTTGACACTTCTCCTTCTTCCCTGATCTTTACTGCCCCGTATGTTGCCAGATTCCTTCTGAACTCACCTAAATTCTCTCCGTCGTAATTTTTTATAACAAGTATTGTGTTCCTGCTGTCCTCCTGCATATTATTCATAAAGTCACTCATAAGCATGTTAAGCCCGTCCTGTAGTGATTTTACCCTATTAAGCAGAGGCTGCTCCAGTTCGTCTGCCCTGAAACTTATGAGCGGTATTCTCTGCCAGTTGTACGGTGTACCGTCAACTGTCAGGTATGCTTTTTTTTCAACCAGATTAAGCTTATTATCGTTCAGTGTGTAATATTCAACTCCTGAGTCCTTGTAAAGCTCTATATGTGTTTCCTTTTCATATTTTCCGTTTCTGTATACCTGGTTGGTATATTTTCTGATTGCATATTTAAGTTCTGTATGGTCGTTGTCAGTCCAAATAGGGATGACCTCGACAGAGTTCAGCCTCTTAAATTTCAAATTTCCTTCATCGTTAACATATAAAAATAGCCAGCCGATGCCGTTGTTATACACATCAGTGGCTATTCTTTTAATTGTTTTGAGGAATCCTTTATCAAATAGATTATTAAGTAGCTCATTATATTTCTCGTTGTCAGTGCTTATACTCGGTGTTTTTGACGCAATGTAATTCACCTTCTGTTTTACAAGCTTTTTGTACTGGTTATTTACAATCTTATTGTTTGGCAGATTGTTAACCATTATCAGCTTTCCGTCATCACCTATTGCAGTTCTGTTCCTTTTCAATATGTCATGTTCTCCTGCATAATATTTGTTGCCGTCAAGCATCATTCTATAACTGTCGCTTGAAAAGTGCCACATTATGATACTCTCAACTTCCGATAAACTTATATTGTCCTTTTCCATTTTATCTTTTCTCCTAAAAAATCTTTTTATAAATTCAAACATTTCAGCTCCTTAATCAAAAGAAAATGTAGGGCCTTTTGTATAATCTTCCAGTGCATATCTCATGGCATCCATCAAGTGATTGAAATCATCCACGGGTTTATTAACTGTATTATCAAACTTGTCTTTGTCCCACATGTAGTTGGATATCTCAGTGATAAAATTAATACATCGCGGATGTATTATGATTTTATAATCCTGGATGTATTGGATTCCATTATTAATGCTGTCCTTACCTTTCCTTGAGTTCCTTATTCCCTTAAGCCCTAAGTCATAAAGCTCGTCAATTGACTTCGGCTCCTGACTGTCGGCAGTTATTTTTTCCTTTCCATATCCTTTACGGATTATTTCTTCCGCTATTTCCCTGTTCTTCATGGCATTCTGATATATTTCATCAAAAACGTATATAGTTCTGTTCGACATGTCTATCAATCCACAGAATAAAGCGGTGGGATCGTTCGTGTACCCGAAGTCAAGTCCGAATGCTGATTTGACTCCATGCATTTTTGCCACTTCTGTATAATCAAATTCCTTTTCTTCCCAGTTCTCATATACCAGCCCTTCAACTATTCCCCAATCGCCAAGCCCTGCGACCTGATATCTTCGAGGATTATTCTTCTTCATGTCCTCGAACATCTTTTTATCACTGTCATCAAGCCATTCATTGCACATGTAGTTAGTCGTCTTGGCCATTATGTTTTCATCCTCGACATCGAAAAATCTCTTCTTAAGCCAGTGCCGTTCGTTCCAGGGGTTGAATGATATTATAAACTGTTTGAATAAAGGCGGTTCAACAATACCCCTGATACTTTCGTCAAGCATGTTGAAATCCTGTTCCCTGTTAATCTCATATGCCTCCTCGCACCAGCACCAGCAGAGTACTCCTTCTGATACTGATATTGATGTTATCTTAAGCGGATCATCCACATTTTGTTACGTATATATCGCTTCCATATATACTCTTTATGTTTCCATAAAGTTCAGACTATATCTTAACAAATTCTTTTATTTGTTCTCACCGTTTCGAGCTTGCTTAAGCCCTACTCTACTAACTAAAAAAAGACCTGCTAAATTGGTAGGTCTTTCTCTGCTTTCGATAGTCGTTGCACGTTATAAATTAACATATTCAAAATAATATTTTTCATTATTTATTAAGGTGTATGGTTTTTCTTTAATTAACACATTGCTTATTGTTGTTCTTCCTTTTTTATAAAAAGCCGCACACTCAGTTACCGTTTTAAAAATATTACCGTCATTTAAGCATTTAACTTTTCTGCGTCTTGGATTATACACACCGTTTCTATTTTCCGCAGGTCTGTCGTTTTTTAACGTTTTTAAATATTTATAGTAATATTTTTCTTCCCATCTTAACAGCTCTTCTTTATTTTTACACTCTTTCGTAAAAACAACTTCCACATCGTCATATAATTTCAATTTTTTTTCTGTCATATATCTGTGAATGGCATTTTGAGGTTTCATTCCCGATAATTGTTGTTTATGCTCTTTTAACCTTACAATAGGTCTTGATGTACTTCCAACATAAATTACTTCATCAGTTTCTTTTTCTTTAAACAAATAAACAATATACATATAATTTCCCTCCTTATTCATTTCTAGGGTCATTATACACCTTTTTATAATTTTTGTCAATTTATCTTCGCTCATGATTGCCGACGTCTTTACGTTTCGGTTTCCCATGAATTAGATGAGTTTTAAGAGAGCTGTTTTCAGTTTAACCCTCTAAATAAAATCTTTTGCCCGGTAGGCTTATATGTTATTTCAAGCGGGCTTTCCTTGAATTCCCAGTATTCTAGTACATTCAACCTGTTTATCGCCCATCTTAAATCACTGTAACAGCTGTCCTTAAGTGTCCTGTACACTTTACGCACGACAAGAGTATTTGCACCTCTGTATTTCATCATGCTGTATATTATCCATAAAGCAATAGTCTTGCTTTTTTTACTCGCTCTTGACCCTTTTACGACTTTGTATCTGCCTTTGAAGTTCCAAAAATCTTTATAGCCTCTTCCGACAATTTCAGGTAATCTGATTTTATTAATCTTCAAGATTATCCTCTCCAACTATTACGACAGGTACAGCTCCTTCGACTTCAATCTTATCCGTAAACAGCCTGTATCTTTTACCAAGAAGTTCTGCCGCCTTAATTCTGTCTTTAAGTCCTATCTGTTTTTTAACAACTCTTGCACTGCTGACTCCGTCGCCGTCGCCCTCAATGACAATAACCTCTTCATCTATCTCACCTCGCATTGAAGCGGTCAGCATTTCTAATATTTCTTTAGCAGATGCGGTCCTCTCATCTTCCAGAGCCTTTAATTTACGGTCAATGTAATTTTTTATATTAGGTTTTATTAAGTTTTCTGCTGCTATTACTGCTGCTGTCTTTTTACTATATCCCGCTTTTACTGCCGATTCTGTTGCGTTTCCCGTTTCGATGTAGTGGTCTGCAAAGCGTTTCTGCTTTTCTGTCAATTTCATACTTGTTTCACCTCGTTTCTCAAAAATAAAAAAGAGACAGCTTTTACACTGTCTCCGATAGTCAGGCGTACGGTCCATGGATCCCGCCTCGACAAAGTTATGTCTCAGATTTCCTTAAACCTTAAATTTCCAATCTAACACATTATAACATATTGACATTTTATTACAAGGCCACAAAAGTGCCAATTTGATTAATTTTTTTTAATTATTCAGAATATCCGCTATCGCATTATCTGAAAAAATTATCATCTGTAACATCTTGACAAGCCTATTTTTGTGCCTTTTAGCCGTTCTCTCTCCCATTTCCAATTTTTCAGAAATATACTCAAAAGTCATTTCCTCAAAATATTTTAATTCGATAATTTTATAATATTTATCATCTTCAATTTCTTTGAGGGCTTTTTCGGTCATTTCAACAACATTTTCAAGCCTCCCGATTTCATTTTCAAGATTTTCTATCAAATTCTCCAATTTTTCCACTTCTGATAAATATTTTTTACTTTCTTGGACATTTACTCCTGTTTCTTTTTTGGAAAGCAGGACGGGATCATTTTGCAATCCTGAGAGCCGTTTACGTTTTACATTGATAGCCCCTTTTAGATATTTTAAGTTATATAATAATTTTTCAGTCTTCTGAAAAGGGGTCAGATTTTTCTGAATTTTAAAATCCCTGTCATCTTTTAAAATCTTAACCACTTCTTCCGCTATAGCTCTTGCCGTCGCCATTAATATTCCCCCTTTGTCCTTTCGTTCATGTTCTTAATCCATTTTTCATCAAACTTTTTATCTAATAACTCCTGTATTTTCAAAAGTTCTTTGATATCAAATTTCTTTAATGCTTCCATTCTTATTTATCCTCCATCAATCCCAGTATTTCGTTATATGCTTCTATTTTTCCACTTAATATATAATATCTTGGGTCTCTTAGTTCATATTTCTTTTTTGACTCAGTACAGATGTTTATCTTTTTCTTCAGTAAATTTATTAACACTATTTTCATTCTTTTTCTATCCTCCTTATTTTTCACTTCCTTATATTTTCTATATTTCTTATTATTTTTAATTTATTTTTTAAGGTAACCGATTTTTTAAGGGTAACGGATTTAAAAAAATCCGTTACCTATCTAAAGCCTTATTTTTCAATGGTTATAGCCGAGTAACTGAAGTAACCGATTTTTTCGACTTTCTCTTTTTTATATATTTTTATATTCTCTATATTCTCTCCTTTTTTTCTTCTTTTTTATTTTATTTTTTTAAAAGAAAAAAATCAGTTACTTTATATTATATATATTATATTTACTGGTAGTAACGGATTTTTTGCAGTAACTGATTTTTTTCTCAAATCCGTTACCACATTAATTTTACTGGCTTTCAAAAACATTAATTTAATATTAAACCGTTACCGCCAGTGAATACTAATATTATAAGGCTTTTTTTACAATAATTTTACTTGTTATATTTTTATTTTTTTTTGCAACTACATCATATCCCATATCTCTGAGTCTTCTACCTATTTTATTTTTAGAAATGGACTGGAATCCATATTCTTCACAATGATCGACATATTTACTATATACAAGGCTGAACATATTTCCGTCAATATTGTATTCGACACTATCCATAAATGATAAGAAGCTGTCATTTTCAGTTAAATATGTATTTACTGTTTTATCTACAGTTTCACTGTTGCTCAATTTTCCTCCGTTTTCAATTATCCTGTTCATTCCCCGTAACGCTAGATTAAGCAAATATGACTTCGCATTATCCGTGCTTAATTTTTTATCAATATGTATATCTATTTCCTTGACTACATTATCGCATGGAATAATGGCTATTCTCCTTGCAATACCTCCTGACTTGTCCTTAAAGTAAGGCATATCGTTACTTGTGAATATCAGCGTTGCAGTATTTCTAAGCTTTGTGGGCATTTTATAGAGCGCCTTTACCATTATTTCATTTCCGGCTACAAGTGTTTTAAAAAGTCTGCTGCTCTCAAGATATTTCGCATCGATGTCATCACCCAGGTTAACAAGTTTACCCTGCAGGGTAAACAAATTCACGGGCTGATTGAGTTCTTCCAGTGCCAAGGGGGTCGAGAGTTCCCCTGCAAAATTACTGAGCATTGTTAGGAATGTACTTTTCCCGTTACTCCCGCTGTTTGCAACTAAAAAGAAAGCCTTATGGGGGAATGACGAGGTCATTAAGATATGTCCAAGTAATTCTTCCACTAGATTTCTTAAGTCTTTCCTGTTGCAGGTTAAAAAATTCAGGAAATCATCCACATTTTTATCATATGATTCTGGTACATAATCCACATTTAACAAAAATGGAGTAAACACTAAATCTTTTTGTATTATGTCTTTTCCGTCCAGCAGATATCCGTTTCTAAATTTTACGGGGAAACTATCGTAATCAATTATTTTAGCTTTTTTCATGAGCTGATGTTCCATTTCGGTATCTTGATTTTTCTTTAAATCTACTATTTTACTTACTTCCCTAAACATATTCAGTCCATCAAAAGCAATATAGTGATCATTTTGCTTGTAATATAATATCTTGTTATATATTTTTATATCCAGCTTATGATTTATATAGTCTGAAAGAAGATATATATTTATTTTTCCGTCTTCTCCGAAACAATCATTTAAGCTGATGGATAATGATGTCTTGCTTTCTCTTCTTTCAGATACGGATTTCATTATATTTTTTATTTCTTTTTCTTCAAGAGATTCCTTAAATACATTCCTGTTTATAAAATCACATATGTGTATGATATTTTCTTCCTTTATTCCTTTAATTTGCTCAAATACATTTAAAAGGTGCTTAAATAATCCTGTATTTCTTCCATCTCCGTCTGAAAAATTAACCAGATTCTGCTTTGAAAGAGGCAAAGGGTATAACATGTAAGGTAATTCATTAATTTTGTCCGTATACCCGTAAATTTCCCTTATAACGCCGTTCTGTTTTATAACCGCAAGGGCATTTTTATTTCTGGCTCCCGTTTTATAATCTACTGGGATACCTGCGGCCGTTGTTATACTGTTCCCTGATCTTATATTATGTACTTTCGGCAGTTTATAATATAGATGGCATCCCCTTTTCGTCTTCACTGCAAAAGTCGGATACTTATTCAATATTTTTTCTGCTATCGTTCTGTTACTGTCAAAATCGACAACAATCATGTTTTTAGGTATTATTATTCCCGCATTTTGTATTTTAGAAATATCAGTTACGAATTCATCGAATGAATGCAGCGGTTTTTTTGTTTCAGCTTCCAGTTCTATGAACTTAAATATTTTTGGTATTTTAATACCATGCTGCATTTTAATGTTATCATGTATTGAAGTCATTCAAACCGACCTCTCTTTTTATCATATTCGACTTGATTAATTCTGAATAATAATTCAGATTAATCAAGGATTTATCAAATGTCTCCATTTCTTCATTGTGTACGATGGCATTTTCCGGGCAGTTTGCTATTTTATGGAATCTTTCAATTCCGTCTTCGATTTTTATTTTATATAATGCACCGTATTTTTTATCATTTGTTGCAAAAATTCTATTAATTTTTTGCAGTTCAATCATATGTGAATATCCCTGTTCTTGCAAGTTCCCATCCTTGTCTGATTTTTCATCATAAATTTCATGCATTATTTTACTGAATGTTCCGCCCATCTTCGCTATTAACTGGAAAGGAATAATATTATTATTTTTATACTGTTCGATTAAGTATAAATCAATATCCCTGTCGTTCATATAGTATTCGGTTAATGCCATATCTATGATACTTAATGATGTCCTTTCAAAATTTCCGCCTTCATTATAACCGAAACGGCCCTTGGTTTTTATTTTTCCATTTTTATATTTAAGACAGTAATTATTTACATCTCGCTGTGCTATCTTTACCGCATAGTCGTAATCGAGAGTCAGGTTATACTGATTTTCCCATTCTTTGCATATTTTAAGTATTTTTTCAAGATTTTTTTCATCATATGCGACTATAAGACCGTCAGTATTGCTCTGTATTATTTTACATAAGCTTGATATTCTGATTATAAGATCCGTCAAGATTAATTGTCCGTTTACACATATGTTATTGCTCTGAACAGGGTCGAATAATTTATTGTATCCGCTCTTCATTGCTCCAAAAGTGGCGTTAAGAAGTATTTTATATACCTGTTGCCTTCCATCTTTCCTTGCTTTGTATTCCATTCTTTTTTTATATAAATTTTTGTATAGTTCAGGACTCTCGGAAGCCCTGCTTATGAAATTATTATTTATCATAAGGCTCGGGTAATATGAACCTACATCTATACACAGCATGTTTCCTTCATAAATCAAATTGTCTACTGCTCCATGTAATCCTCCGAAACCGAAAAAATGAGGGACTCCATTTAAATTATACTCAAGTTGCTCTTTTTCAAGTTCTTCGAAATTTCCACCTGCATTGAATTTTTTTTCAATATTTATATAAAAATTTCTTATTGTTTCAGGAATTTTATCTAAATCTAATCTTTCATCATAAGTTAAATTCAGCCTGTCGTTCGGCAGATTTATTTTCCTACATTTCAAAACTTTACTTGCCAGTATCGCACGGGTATTTTTTACACACATACTATCAAGACCGAATTCCTGAATTATTTCAAATTTAGACTGAAAATAGTCACTTCTTAAATTAAATATAGTTTCAGTTACCTTTACGTCATTTTCACAATATTGAAAAGTTTTTTCTATCTCATGATCAAACAATTTTCGTTTCAGGTTGAAATTTACGGGGGTTTCGTGTATGTTCAATTTTAAGTTTGCTTCAATTTCCTTAAGTCCCACCCCCTGTTTCATTTCCTGCATTACATCAATAGTCGGAAAATTCAGCCTTATTTTGGGTTTTATTTTATCTATTACTATACTCTGCGATAAATCATATACTTCCGTTACTACCTTATCTCTTAATAGTTCAGCTAAAATATAGTCATCATAGTTATGATTATTAAAACCTATAAGTAGTGAAAAGTTTTTTAATATTTTTTTCAGTTTATCCCTGTCATTATGTATTTTATATACATGACTGGTAGTCTTAAAAACTACCAGCCAGTCATGTTTAAATACTTCAAAGTCGTAAAAAGCTATCATGTTTCCTCCTAATTCCGTTCATTTAAAATTACATTTTAAAACTCTAATTCAAAACTTTGGAATTCTCCTTTTTTATTTACAGTTGTTTTTAATGTGAGAGTACATTGATAACCTACCGCCTCCTGCATTTTTTCAACTAATAAATCCGTATCTGAAAAATCTTCCGGTCCCAGCTCTATATTTAATCTGTGGGCATATTTCAGAAGTCTTTTTATACTTGTATTTATTACTTTTTCAGATAGGAATAATGCTCCAAAATATAATCTTCCTTCATATGGTTCATCTGATATTTTTATTTTAAATTGTAATGCTTCGGTTCCTGTACTAAATTCCTTATGTTCAAATCCTTCTATATATCCTGAATAAACCCCGTCGTTAATTGGTTCAAAGTCACTCACTGGATCATTTTCCACATCGAATCCTTTATTAAATATTTCTGATGCTGCTTTTAGTAAATCTGCCATTTTAATTTCCTCCCAAATTGTTATTTTTTATTTTGTTTATTAAGTCTTTATTTATTGCCGCTTTCTTTATTCCTGCGGGTATAACTTTCTTTATTTCAGGTTTTTTAACAAGAATTTTTTCTTCCTGTTTTGATTTTTTGCTGTTTTCATCAACATTGTTTTCACTGATATTATTTTCAATTTTAACATCTGATTTCACTGCGTTTTTTACAGGAATTTTAGGTAATATGACTTTACTTTCACTTTTTTGTAATGTTTTAGGTGTGTCAAATACTCCTTTTATTGTTTTCATTATATCAAGTATAATCTTATCCTGAATTAAATCTTCAGTATATATTTCCCGTCTTGCTGTCACCTGTCTGATATATGTGTTACCAATCTTTGTACATTTTATTGTCATATCACATCTTCCCATGCACATATTCAGATACGCTGCAGGTAAACTCGGATAAGATGTTGTGCTGTTTCCTTCGGTTTTTTCCATATAATGACTTATGAATATCACATTCATATTGATTTTTGTTAAGTCCATCATCAATTTCTTCCACTTGGTTTTTACTTCTCCGAACGCTCTTCCAAATGGAGCATCGGCCTCGTGTTCTATTCCAAATTTTTCACATACGTAGTTGCTCACCATCGATTGAATGTCATCAACTAAATCTATTATTACTGTTTCATATGTATGTTTTTCTGTTTTTAATGCCTCTATTATGTTTAAAAAATGCTCGTAATCTTTAACTTCTATACTTGGAGTATCTATTTTTTGACCGTTCCCATCTGTGTTCAGTATTATAGGGTTGGGAAATTGTCTTGCAAGATATGTTTTCCCGCTCATTGATTCTCCCCATATTAAATAGTTTTTTGGTGTCAGGTCAGGTTTTTTTGGCTCATTAACAGGTAATATGTTCATTATTATTCACTCTCCTCATTATTTTCGTTATTAGCTTTATTTCCTGTATTTTCATCGGGAATATTATCAAGCATTACCCATACAGGCATAGCTCTTATTATTCTATTGAAATCTTCAAAATTTACAGGGATTGTTTTATCGAAATTGCTGTCATCTCCTAATTTTACAGACATATCTTCCTTATTAAATTCAAAATCTATTATACAATTTTTAGAATTTTTATTCTGTACAACCCTTATAGTATTTTTTTCAGGCCGATATACACTATAACGTTCATTTGTAACGCTATTGATTTTTTTATTCTTTGCTGCTATCCACTTATCCATTTTTCTTTCAAATTCCAAAGGCTCCCAGTCACTGTTTTTATTAATTTTTGCAGTTTTCTTTTCCGTTTCTTTTTCCGTTTTATTCTCTATAGGTTTTTGTATAACTTTTTTCTCACTTACTTTTTCTGCCATTTTCATAGTATTTTCTTTTTTTATTTCAGAAATTCTTATATGTCCTTTTTTTTCTGTTTCCTTAAGATATCGTTCATATAAGTCCTTATGTTCGCTTTGAAATTTTTTAGTATCGAAAGTCTTGTTTACAGTTGCCGGGATTTTAACTATTGAAAATTTATCAGTTGTAATATTTTTAAAATTGAACGTATCCATAATCGCATATAAAATTTCTTTTTCCTGTTCTAATTTTTCTTTTATTTCCTTCATTTTTTCTAATTTCATATTTAATTTTTCAATATTACTCATTGTTTTTAAATATGCCTTCTGATCATATACCCCTATTTTAGTACATGTATAGTATTCTCCTTCAGAAGCGTTCGGATTTTCTATTAGATAGTTTACCCTTGTCCAGAATAATCTTATTTCATCTAAGATGTATTTTATTAGATTTTCGTCTTTTTCTATTAAGGATATATCGAGATTTTCGGGATCAAATTCCGTATCAAAGTATTCTTCAGAATTTTGAATGTCAAAATCCATTCCCTTATAAAAGTTTTCAGGTCTCTTATATTGTGCCAGATAACAGTTATCTATTTCAAACTGGTACAGATACAGCTGAATTTGCACAATATATTCAGTTAAATCTTCCTTTTCCCCATTGTTTGTCTTTACTTCCAGTAATAATTTTTGCTCAGGATCGAATCCATCTGTATTACTTCTTATGTGATTTTCTTCATCTATATTTGTATTTTCCTTAAAATTTGTTCCATATGTACTGTTTATATAATCCCTTATTAAAGGTTCGAGTATTTGCCCATACCTTGTATATTCATTACCTTTAAAATCTACCGGGCATAATCCAGCTTTTTCTTTTGCCAGTTCATACTGTGTTTTATAATTACTTACATTCAATAATGCTGGTAAATCGGAACCTCCGACATATTTATGTCTGTTTTTTGTTACATTCTCGCCTGGTTCTATTATTTTCTTTGTTCCAGTGTTATCCATTTCCATTCCCTCCTGTTTTTTTAAAAATAGTTTTTCTGTAAAATCTTTTTTATGCTCAAGTGCTTTATATACATCACTGTCAATAGTATCTTCTACAATAAATTTATATACCGTTACCTTTTTATTTTGTCCGTTCCGATATGCCCTTCCCAATGCTTGTTCGTAATCCTGATAAGACCATGTGGGACTGAATAATACTATCAGATTTCCATATGTGAGTTCTATCCCTGTTCCTCCCGCCTGAATCTGTACCAATGTTACAGTTCTGTGTATTCTTTCGAATTCATTGTATTCAGGAAGTTTATTGATTCCGCCTCTCACTTCATAATCAATATCTATTTTACTTTTTTCAAATTCTGATTTTATCAGTTCATATTCGGCATGAAAGTTATAAAATATAATTATATTTTCTTCATTTGATTCGCGTATCATTTTTAAATATTCTATTTTATCTTTCAGATTTCCGTTTAACCGTAATCCTGCTATCAATTTTGCCATGTTATCGTACACAATATCTTTGTGTACCCTGTTTTTTTTTATAATTTCATAGTCTTTCGATTTTTTTAAATAAATATCTGTAAAAACAATAGGGGGTAAATCCAGACAGTCTTCTTTTTTAAGCATCGGGGCTGATATTTTATCAAATATTGATTTCAGTATGTTTTCGTCTCTCCACCCAATAATTTGATTAACTTTAACCTTCCCGTAATCAATCATTTCATATATTGCGTGTTTTTTCAGGAATTCTCTTGCATTTTTATATATTGCGAACATCAGAAAGTAATTTATTGTATCTACCCATCCATTACTCGCAATTGTCGCAGAAAGCCCTACAAATCCAAATAGTTTTTTTGTTATTTTTAAAATTTCCTTGGATCTTTTGGCTTTATAATTTTTGATATAGTGGCATTCGTCCAGTATTAGAAAAGTATTGCTGATATCTGATAAATTAATCTTATGCAGGGACTGATAACTGATAGTCTGATAATTAATATCTGATACCCCATAGTAATTTTTAAATTTGTCTATTTCCCTATCCCATCCTTTTTCTTTTATTTTAGCTGCTGGCGCTACAACCAGCAATATTTTATTTTTCGCATACATATAATAATGATGTAGGGCTATTAATGTTTTTCCAGTTCCTGTATCGAGAGGGTAGAGATAATTTAATTTACTGTTTTCAAGCACTTTCTTCTGATATTCATAGAGCATGCTATTGTCAATTTCCATTACTTGCTCCACTTTTAATTTCACCTATAAATTTTACAAATTCATCATAATTATTCATTACAACAGCTATCCCGTCAGATTTTTTTATTCGCTCTATTTCTATTTCCTGGAGTTTCGATACTTTACCTTTTCCATCAGGTCTTTTTATTTCTATTGCTACAAATTGACCATTTATACAACATATCAAATCAGGTATTCCGCTTTTCATAAATCCATTACCGTGTACTTTAAAATGATAAATATTTTTACTGCTTAAATATTTTTTCATTTTATTTTCAAGCTGTTTTTCAGTCATTTATTCATCCTCCTAAAATTCATTCGTTATTCCTTCGATAATATAATCCATATCCGCTTTTTCAACATTCTCAATTGCCAGGTTATAATAATTTTCCTTGAGCTCAACCCCTATTGTACGTCTGCCCATTTTTAAGGCTACATAGTTGGAGCTCCCTATACCTGCGAACGGATCGAGTACTATATCATTTTCATTTGTCCATAAATTAATGCCTCTTGCTATCACATCGAGCTGTAACGGGCATATATGTCGTTCGTCCTGGTCCTCTCTCGCTGACTTCCCGTTAAGAGTATTACTTTGCCTTATGTCCATCCATACTGGGCTTGCGTATTTCCGCCATACCTGATGACTGTACACGGGTACTTCGTTGTATTTTTCTTTCTTATCATATTTTTCCTTATCGGGTTGGGGTCTTTCGATTTTCTGCCCCTCAGGCTCATCCTCCCCAATGTAGCTTCCAAATCCTTCAGGATGTGCTATAAGTTCAGGATTTTCTCCGGGCTTTCTCATTGTTATAAGGTAGTCTGGAAGTCCCTGACGACACATTGAAGAGTCTTTACATATCTGCTTATGTAATAGTCCTAAAGCTTTTGTCCTTGTCGCTTCTACTAACGGATCTTTCCATATTATGACTCTGCTATGGTAAATAAATCCTGCATCAGTGAACATTCTTATAAGTTCTCCTGGGAAGTCTTTAAGCCCTATCACCCCGTCACGGCTTTTCATCATAGGCAGATCCATGCAGTGAAAACTTAATAACCTTCCAGGCATTGTCACTCTGTATAATTCAGATATCAGGAATTTAAAATGTTCATAAAATTCGTTATCCGATGCCGAATTTCCCATGTCCCTGTCCGAATTACTATATGTATACAGGCTCGCAAATGGAGGGCTAAATATCGAATAATGTATGCTGTTATCTGTTATTCCTTTCAGCACTTCCACACAGTCCCCATTGTACATTGCGTACCTGTCATCTATTTTCTGATTTAAAATTTCCAATTCAGTAATGCCTCCTTATAACTTAATGCCTTTATGTTGCTTTTCCTTGCAAACTCGTATTCCCTGTTGCAGCCTTTTGAAGTATTCCAACCCTCGCAGAGTATAAGTCTGTCACACCTTTTCAATAAGTTCAGGCACATCTGCATACCCTGTTCATAGTCCTTGACCCAGTTATACATATAGCCGAATGTGTGTATCGGACTTATGAATGTGTGTCTCGGATACTTTTTCACTAATTTTTTTATTTTCTCTTCAACGGCTTTCTTATTCTCTTCCTTACCGCCATACGGATGTGCCACATAAATCAGCATATCTGTCTCATCTCCTCCCAGTTAGGCAGCAACATTTTGACTTTCGGAACATACTCCGTCATTATCCTTGTTGTCACCTGTAATTCTTTTTTTGTCACTTTTTTAGTCAGTTTTATCATTGCATCCTGCATTTTCTTTGCATCTTCCTGCTTTCTTTCAATGTTCGCCTTTACGGCTCCTTCCTTTGCTGAGATTATAATATATACGTTCACTTCCTTTTCCTGTCCGAACCTGTAGCACCTACGGACCGCTTGATAGTATTTTTCGTAGCTGTCCGATAGCCCAACAAAAATCATATTGTGGCACTGCTGCCAGTTCATGCCGAACCCTGCTATTGACGGTTTGGTTACCAGGCATTTTATCAGATTATCTGAGAAGTTAAGCATTGAGCCTGTTTTGTGTGTGGCTTTGTCAGAGCCTTTTATTTCCACGGCTTTATTTATAAGGCTTTTAAGCATTGCACTCTCATCATTCAAATCGCACCATACGAGCCATTGTTCATCAGAGCTGTTTACTAAATCTGCGGCAGCTTTACATCTTAATTCAAGGCTTTCTTTCCTTGCCTGTCGTCGTTGGGTAAGTGTAAGCGTTTCAGTTGTTACTTCATCCCCGTCGACAATTATTTCGCTTATATTGAGTTTCGGTAAATCATACTCCTCAACCTCATAATCGAGGTTTTTCGGATTGTCAATGAATACCGCCCAGCTTGCCATCCAGTTCCAGAATACATCCTCTGCGTGTCCTTTGAGCCTCCATTTCGCTGTATTTCCCCCGTCATGTACGAAGTACATCGATAACATTTCCGCCCTTGTCATTACTCCGAGAAATTCGGAGTGGTTTCCAAGCTCCATGTAGTCGTTTGGGGCGGGGGTTGCGGTACAGGCAAGCCTGAACGGAACTCTTGAGAAGTTGTCAATCAGTTTGTTTCGTGTAGAGCTCGTAAAAGACTTCAGGATACTGCTTTCGTCGAGTACTACGGCTTCAAAACTGCTTCCGATAAACTTGTCGATTTTCTCATAGTTGGTAATATTTATTCCATTTGTAACGTCATCCTGACTTTCACAGATATTGACGAGGATACCGAACTTTTCTCCTTCTTCCTTTGTTTGAGGTGCCACTGCAAGTGGTGCTAATATCAATATTTTGCCACCTGTCGCTTTGTGTATCTGATTAGCCCATTCAAGTTGCATTAAGGTCTTTCCAAGCCCACATTCGGCAAATATTGCGGCTCTTCCTTTCTTCAGTGCCCATCGAACTATGTCTTTCTGGAATTCGAACATATTAGAATTGAGGGTATTTTTATTAACGTCAATCCCTGTATTTTCAAAAGTCTTACTTTTTGAGTTGATAAAATCTTTATACTGCATAATGATCCCGTACCTCTATTTCTGTTCTCCCACCATTTTTATGATAAAGAATTAATTTATTAAATTCTTTCGTTCTAATCCCTTCTTTTATAAAATTAGTCCAATTTTGTGCTTTTTCAGGGTGTAGAATAATAACAGGGTACCCTTCTTTTTGATAAATGAATATGGATGTTGCACTTTTAATTGCACTTCTTACGTCTTTTTTTATATATTCAACCATTTGCATTTTTCCTTTCTTAATGATATAATTAGTTGATTGTTTTTATATATTGTCGACATTGCCATTGTCGGCACTTTTTTTGTCCATAAACTTATGTACTTTCTTAAATATATTTTCCGCTTCTTTATAACTGACATCTTTATCAATGCAGAAAAGTTCAGGCGGCATATTCTTACCTTTATGAAACCACACATTGATGTAATCAGGGGTTATCTCAATTTTCGGCCATATTCTGTTCTTATTTCTTTTCCGTTCCCATCTTTTTATGACATATATTGCCATCTCAATACAGTCCTGCCAATCCAGATTATCCATTATTTCACCTCCTCAACATTTACAAAATTTTTATGAACTTCTACCTCTCTGCCGAATTCATCAGTAAATACAATGTATTCACCATCTATTATATAGCCGTCAGTTTCATAGACTACTTCTTTAATCTTTATTTTAAATCCTTTTGCCGGTGTCGCATTTTTCATTGCAAGATTTACAGCTAAAACTGCTACTGCTAAAAATAGTGCTAAGCCAAATAGTTGGAATATTATTCTTTTATTCATTATTTCTCTCCTTTTTCTATAATTTCTTTTGTTTGTTTACGAGTCAGAATTGTCTGAGAACTCATTATTTTCTTAAAATCCATTTATATCACTCTCCTTTTCCTTTAAAAATTTTTCGTAGCTTATCCCCATATAGCGTTCTACTGCTACGCGAGGTATATGGTAGTCCCATCCGCCCCTTGGTCTTGAGGGGGTAGGTGGTATTGTCTGAATTGCGGTTCCGAATTTAAAGGCCCCTCTTTGCAGTCCTATTCGCACTGCCTGTTGAGACTTTTCAATAAATTCAGCACATTCTTTTACGGTTAGAGTATTTTTTTTCATATTTCCAAGATCCTTTCGTTTCGATTTTTATCCTTTCAGGGTATAATATTTCTGAAAGGAGGTGTTTCCGCATGAGTAAATTTTTAGACTGGTTAAAGACATCTAAATATATCAAATCCGATGACATATGCAGTGACCTGGCCAATGACATGCTGAGGGATAAAAAGTTTCCTGATACTGACGATGAGGAACGTCTAACCCGTTATGTCGAATTTCAGCTGGCCATGCATGGGCACAGAGAAGATATTAAAGAGTTTAAAAAGATTTACAGATCTTTTTCCAGAACAATCAGCAGATAATTATCAGGAAGTTTTACGGGTGTCTTTTCATCCGTATACTTTCTTAATATTTCTGCATCAAAACCGGCATAAATTCCGCAGTCATACACTTTCACATTTTCCGACTCCTTGATTTTTTTAACTATTTCTTTCTTATCCATTCCTTAATCACCGTCCTTTCGCGTTTAACTGAAAAATACTTCATCCAGAATTTCCAGGGGATATGTGTTAATAAGCCCATATTTACTATCCACAACCGTTCCTGTCAACAGTCCTCTGTCCCTGCAAAGTTTAGTTGCCTTTCTTCCTATAGAACTGGAGTTGTATGAACCAGGATTAATACCTTTCATATTTGCGTAGGCTATTACCGTTAAATGGTTGCTTGTTACCGCCCTTCTCTCATTATGTTCGAGCCTCGATATTCCTTTCTGTAGTCCCGCCATGCTACCTTCAACAGTGCTCAGCCTGTTCTCCACATCGACAAGGTATTGTGCCTGTGCCAGCAATTGATGAGGTACTGATACCGAATTTCCTGGAACGGTTACTTTTTCAATCAGCCTGAATCTCACTACTGCACTGTATCTTGCTGCTAACTGTAGCACTCCTTCCCTTGTAAGGATGTACATAGGTCTTTTCTGATTGTTTTTGTCCAAATATTCGCCCAGTCCAAAAATGGCTTCGGCTCTAATGCCCTGTTTTTCAAGCTTTTCAACTTCATCTCTGATGTCTCTCAAAATTTTATTGTGTTCCTTTCCCACAATTTCTGCAATTTCTAAACTACTCATTCCATTTACATTTGAAATTTCGTACATTTAAATTTCCTCACTTTCTTTATTTTTTGTTTAATTTTTGTATTTCCATGATATAATATCTCTAAAAAAACAGGAGGAATTATCATGAAAAATACTATTGACATAAATTCATTAATCAGTGTTTTAAGTTTAACCATTAGTGTCATAGCTTTATTTATTAATTATTTGGTGTATAAGTTCTATACCCCAAAATTAATCTTCAAATTAATACCCCACTCTTATTATTTTTATATGAAAGACCTAGAATCTAAAGAATATGATTCTGAAAAAGCAGCTGTCATTTCACTAAAAATAAGTAATTCATCATCTTTTCCAATTACAATTGACGAGGTTTATATTAAAAACCATACTAAAGTTTTTCACGATAATAATTTTACTTTTACTCCAATTGAAATTAAGTTGGAAGAGAACAAATTTACTTATCTTCCACCTGAAACTATTGCCAAAATACCACTTAGAATAGAGCCTTACGACACTATCCAAATTAGCTTCAGATTCCCTTGTTTTAAAGGCTCTAATAATTTTAAACTTTTCTTATCAACTCCAAGAAGGAGTTATTCTTTGAAGGTAAAGTTATTAGAATACCACGAGTTATACCGTTCTCTTTTTTAATATCTATTAAGATTGTTAAATTTTCTATATCTTCATCTTTTTTTAAATAATTCTTTTTTATCAATCCCACGATTTCTTCCATTCTCTCACTCTCCTTCATTTAAATTTCCTCGCTTTCTTTATAGTCTAAATCTAAAACTTCACAAATCTTTTTCCTGTGGTGTTCTGCTTTTCTGTTCCCTTTCAATATATCTGATAGATATGACTCACTCACACCTATCATATTGGCTAAATCAGTATTTCTTAACCTACGTTTTAGCAAAGCAGTTTTTACAGATATTTCAAATTCCAAATTTCCCATATCTAAACCTCCTTTAAAAATATTGACAAATGTACCAATTAAGGGTATAATATGTTTGAGAATAAAAACGCTTATATTTTCGAATTTAAAAATGTACATATTTTCTAAAATATGCAAAATAATATAACGATTATAAAAAATTCTCAAACCATAATAAAAAAGCTGGTACATTTTTATGAATTAATCCGCCAAGATATTCATAAAATTATTATACCACTTTTTTATAAAAAGTCAATAGAAAAAGATTATTAAATTATAATATTTTCTAAAATTAGATTTTTTTCTAAATAAAAGAGGTGAAACATGAACTTATATGACAATATAGTGTATTTAGCAAATTTAAAAAATTTAACTATTAAAGAAGTTGAATTTCGTGCGGGATTATCAAACGGTTCTATCAGGCGTTGGAATGAAATAGATCCTGGCATATCTAAAGTAGGAGCTGTGGCTAATATACTGGGTACTAGTGTAGAAAGTATAGTATATGGAGTGAACACCAAAAACCAAAACAGTGCACTTCATACTTTGAATCATTCAGGAGCTTTAACTCGAATACAATCAGGATTCCCAGATTCTAGTTTTGGTATCACTGATTTTATTGATGGCTATGACAAAATAAGATATACCTACAATTTTATGTCTTCTGAAAAAACTTTTATTGACGTGAAAACTGTTTTTATTTTTGACAGATTTACAGATTCAAGCTTGTTACAATATGATATGACTGATATTAAAAATAATAATCTAATAGTACTCGTTTATAGCTATAACTTTAATAGATATTATATTGGTAGATTAAAATATGCACAAGGTGTTATGAGTCCTATATTTTTACCTTTTGATAATTCGGCACCAAATCTAATTGTAGATTCCAACATGACTGTTTTAATTTCAATTTGCCGTTTTGTAGTTACCCAAAGCTAAAAAAAATATCACGCTGAATGAGTTAAAAAAATATTTATAAATAAAAAGTTATGCAACAAAAATTTAAAATATAGGAGGAAAAGTTTATGAAAAGTAGAAAAGTATTATTGGCAATTTTATTAGGATGGGTTATTCTATCGCTCCCTATGACAGGAGCAGTAAAGAAAAAAGTTAAAAAGACTTCCGGAAGTTCAGCTGTTAAGTTTAGAAGCTGTAAGGATGCAAGAGCTGCAGGGTATTCAGATATGAAAAGAGGAGAACCAGGATACAGTCCAAATCTTGACAGAGATAATGACGGGATTGCCTGTGAATCAAAATAAAAAGAAAGGAGGAAACAATTACAATGTCTATTAAAAATTTAACATTAAAAAATTTGGATACTGAAGAAATTTTTGAAGTAAATTTATCTGAAGTGAGATACGACTCTGATGCTGATACATCAATTTATCGTGACGACTCTATGGGACAAAAAGTGACACACTGGATAAGCGGTGAAGACAGTGACGGAAATGAATTTTCTATTAAATACAGAGAATACCCTGAATGTTGCTATGAATATCCTGTAGTTGACGAAGGTAATTTTGAAATAATTTCATGTGAATTCTATAACGGATTTGAAGAATACTAATCTCGAGACAGTAAATCTATAAAAATAAGAAATCTCGAGATAATAAATCTATAAAAAGTTGTGTAAAAAAATAAAAAAAATTACAAAACTATTGTTTTAGGAGATAAAAAATAAATATTGACTTTAATGACATTAATATACCAAAACCATATATCCCAGAAGAACTTCCTATTAATTTGGATGGAATATAGTAAGCTGTCTAACTTGACAAAATAATTTTAAGGAAATAAATACGGCCGATAAAAAATTATTGACAATTAAACCTTTCCAGGGTATAATAAATTATATCAATACCCCTACAGTATCTTAAATGATGCAAGGTTCCGGCCTACGTAGGGGTTTTCATTTTTAAGGAGAAAATAATGAAAATTGAATATTGCGGTACTCATTTAACATACGAAGAGCAGATTGAACTTCTTAAAAGTAGAGGAATGCAATTTAAAGATGAGAATAAAGCTATTAATAAAATGAAATTCATTAATTACTATAAATTTAAAGAATTTTCCATTCCTTACATGGATATGAAAAACTCGTATAAACCTGAAACATACTTTGAAGATATTATTGACAGATTTTATTGGGATAAGAATTTAAGGCTTTACTTTTTAAGGAT
>CALIJH010000073.1 GCA_938017765.1 uncultured Leptotrichia sp. | reverse complement strand
TTAAAAACTCAAATCTCGTATATATTAGGTAGAGATTTTGGTGCTACAGGTTATCTGAATTTCCAAAACTGGAGTGATAAAAATAGATACTGTAGATATTATCTAAATTATAAGGAAAAAGATTTTCTAAAAAAATTAAATATCTTAGAATTTGAATCTAAGAATAGAATAATATTGGAGCACAAGAAAAAATTTTTAGGAGATCTTCCTGTATGGCTCAGTATAAATTTGTTAACTCTCGGTGATATTGTAGACATTTATACTTTAATGAATCAGAAATACCGTAGAGAAATTGCAGCTAATCACGAACTGGATTTAGATCAATTTGAAACGTGGATAAAAAATATCCGATTAGTGAGAAATTTATCAGCTCACAATTCCAACATAATTGATGTGGAATTTACAACTAAGCCTAAAATAAAAGAACAAAAATTACTGGATAAATTATTTTTTTACGATGAAGCAAAAAACTTGACAACAAATAAAATTGCTTTAACTATAGTCATAATGGAATTTATAGTTTTCAAAATAAATCCAGATTTTCCAGGCGCAGGTATAAATAAAGCATTAAAAAGAATATGCAAAAATAGAACTGATGAAGAAGCACAAAAACTAGGTTTTAAAAATTTTAAAACAATTGATGAATTAACTATATAAAAAACAAAAAGGCCCTGCGACCAACAGGACCTTGAAAATATGTGTGATATACACCATACTCTAACCAAGTAAAGTATATCACACAACTTTAAATTATGCAAGGAGTGTGATTTTTTAATGAGAAATCCGAACGGATATGGGACAATTATAAATCTGAATACAAAGAAAGTTAAGAGAAGGCGTCCGTGGGCAGTAAGAATTACTGTAGGATATGATGACGACGGGAAGCAGAAATATGAGTATCTGGGATATTATATGACGAGGAAAGAGGCGGTATATCAGCAGGCCCTGTATAATGCCAATCCCTATGACATCGACTTGAAAAAACTGACTTTGCAGGAGATATATCAGCGATATGTAGATACTAAGAGGAATAAAGTCAGTAAAAGTAGACTAAACACATATCAGTACGCATACAACCATTTAGAGCCGATTTTAAATATGAGAATAGCCGATATAAAAACTGTACACTTACAGACTTTAATCGACAGTTTTGCAGACAGATTATCAACGGGGAGTATAAGGGCCGTAAAAGCTGTTATCAGCTCATTATTTAAGTATGCTATGAATATCGACATAATCGACAAGGATTATACTAAATTCATTATAATGCCGAAACATAAGGCGGTTATTAAGAGAAATATTTTCACAGAAGCTGAAATTGCAGAGCTGTGGAACAGCGTCAACACAACGCCATATATTGACACTGTTCTTATCCTTATTTACACAGGAATGCGGATAGGAGAACTTCTGAATATGAGAAAGGCTAATGTAAACCTTGAAATGAGAACTTTACAAGGCGGAAATAAAACGGAAGCAGGGAAAAACAGGATTATACCCATACATCCCAAAATATACCCTTTAATAGAGAAAAGAATGAGTAATCCCACTGAATACTTGATACCGAATAAGAAAAATAAAGGGTCTTATAAATACGGAAGTTTTCTGAAATTTGAATTTAGCAGAATTATGGAAATGCTGGGAATGGTGCATAAACCTCACGACACAAGGCATACATTTGCAACTCTTATAACAGAGGTAAGTCAGAATAAAACTGCAATAACAGAAATAATAGGGCATACAGATATACGGATGACTGAGAAATATACTCATACGAATATTGATAAAATGAGAAAAGAGATTGAAAAAATAAACTAAAATATCAGGTAGGAAAAT
>CALIJH010000072.1 GCA_938017765.1 uncultured Leptotrichia sp. | reverse complement strand
AAATTATAATAAAAATATGTCATAAATATGTCATAAAACCTAAATTTTTATAATAAATTCCATATTTCATATCAAGACAGAATAATAGATAATTTTATATTATTTATAATTTATATTATTCATTTTTTATATCCACTAAATCCCTTACAGAGTCTCCCAACATATTGAAAATAATTACTACCGTTACTATGGCAAGACCCGGATAAATCATCGTCCAAGGAGCTCTTGTATAAGTCTCCCTTCCTTCATTGAGCATTGCTCCCCATTCAGGTATCGGAGGCTGAGCTCCAAATCCTAAAAATGAAAGAGCCGCTATTTCAAGCATCAAAGTTCCCATATCTGAAACAGCCGTTACTATCATAGTAGTTATCATATTGGGCATTATATATTTGAATATTATTGAGTAATCTCTACTTCCTGTTATTTTTGCAGCTTTCACATACAGTTCCTGCTTTATTTTCAGTACCATGCTCCTCGAAAGTCTTGCATATTTTATCCAAGTAACTATAGCTATGGCTATAATTGAATTTTTTACATTTGGACTTAAGAGTCCTGCTATGGCTATGGCAAGTATGAGTCCCGGGAATGCTATCATCATATCTCCAAGTCTCATTATTACAGTATCCACTATTCCTCCGAAATAACCGGCTATTACTCCCAGTACTGTACCTACAGCAAAGACTATAAAAATTAAAGTCAAAGTCATAAATATCGAATATCTGGAACCATATATAATTCTTGAAAATAAATCTCTTCCGAGCTGATCCGTTCCAAAAATATACTCCTTGGACGGAGCCTGCAAGCTGGGAGCTACAGCTTTAAAAGGATCCTTTGGTACTATAATGGGAGCAAAAATAGCTACTAATATTACTATTACAGCCAATGAAAAAAATATCATCATCCGAATATTTTTTCCTGTGAATTTTACTTTTTCCAATATTAGATTACCTCCTCGACTCTTGCATCCAGATATTTATATGAAATATCCACTGTAATGTTTACTATCAAATATAAAAATGCAATTATAAGGACATAAGCCTGAATTAGCGGATAATCTTGAGAAGATATGGCTTTTACCGCCATTTTTCCCATTCCCGGCCAGTTATACACTATTTCTACGACTGCCGTTCCTCCTAAAAGACTTCCGAGGGAAAGACCTAAAAGTGTTATTATAGGTAACATTGCGTTCGGTAATACATGCTTCCATAAAATATCTCTTTCTTTTATTCCTCTCATTCTTGCACCTGTTACATAACTTTTGCTCAATTCTTCGAGAAATATGTGTCTTATCTGTCTTATATATTTTGCTGACATAGCTACCGCTATTGTAAATGCAGGTAAAATTATTGATTTGAAATCGGCTTTTCCTCCCGATACCGATACCATTTTCAGTGTAACTCCGAATATACTCAACAGTACAAGTCCAAGCCAGAAACTTGGTATCGACATTCCTATAAATGTCATCATTCTTATTAGATAATCCTGCCATTTATTTTCCTTTACCGCTGCGAATATTCCAAGAGGTATGGAAATTAAACACATCAGAAATAATGACATAAATGAAAGATATAATGTAGGCATAAATGCCGAAGCTATTTTCTGAATTACGGGTATTCTTAGTGAATATGATTTTCCAAAATTTCCCTGTAATACTCCGAACAGCCATTTCCAATACTGGACATAAAAAGGCTTATCCAGACCCAAATCAGCTCTTGTCTGTGCCAGAAGTTCGGGTGTGGGAATATGTCCGCATTCTGTCAGCATCACTTCGGCAGGATCTCCCGGGGATATATAAACAAGACAGAATGTCAGAAAACTTATTCCGAAAAGTACAATGAGTATCTGTATAATATATTTTAAAAATTTCTTGTTTTTTTTCATTTTTTTGTGAGAACTGTTTTTTTTATTTATAAGGCAGTTCTTTCTCCTTTTCAAAGATTTATAATTTTAGTAGTGAATGGATGACTTTTTTATAAGGTAATTTTTCTAATGTAAATAAAAAAATTCAACCGGGAAAGTTGAATCAGGTCATATATCCAGAATAGACGAAAAAATGGATGAATGTTGTGTTTTGAAATGTGTTTAATATTTCATCTATAATTATATATTAAATTTTTCCCTTCCCGAAAAATTATAATTTAAATATTAGGCAAGTCTCCTGACTAACTTCGTTCTACTCGTATCCTTCCCGAATTTTCTCCAGTGGTCTATATACTTTCGTCAGTATCACAGTAGAGGTGGCTGTACCGGATTCTAACCGGTTTCCTTATTAAGTTTTGTAAACACCTATATTTTTATATTTTATATGATACCACAAATATTTTGAAAGTCAAGTTTTTTTGTTTCCACAGTATATAATAGATAATATATTAAAATACATTATTTATTATTAGTATTATTATAGGGTGTTTTTTTGTTGGAAGTTTGAAAAACGAAAGTTTTGTAAAATAAAAAACTGTTGTTATTTTCAGGGTAAAATGTGGATAAATAATTATCCACTTTTTTTAAACGAAAAATTAAGAAAAAAAATTTGGATGTGGGAAAAAAAATTTTTGTTTGTGAAATAAGAAAAGAAACCAATGTGGAAAACATAGTGTAAATGTGGAAAAGTCAAAAATATTTCTAAAATAGCTTTTGATTATGTGGAAAAGTATGTGGAAAAGTTTAAAAGAGGTTGCCTTGATTATTTGATTTTTTTGTGATATATTCATATCACAAATAATTTTTGAAGGAGTTTAAAAATGGAAGTAAGTGCCTCCGAGTTATGGGAAAAAATATTGAAGATCTTTGAAAAAACGGGGACTGTAAATGATGTGGAGTACAATATGTACTTTAAGAATACCGAAGCGGGCGATTTGTCAAACGGAACATTATTACTGAACTGTAATTCGTCTCTTGTGAAAGATGCAATGGAAAAGTATAAAAATGAAATAGAAGAAACAATAAACGATATTTTTATAGTTTCCAATGAAAAAATAAAGGCTGTTTTTAATATAAAAGTAAAAGAACAGATACAGGACAGCACTTTCAGAATAAGAGAACATAGAAATAAGATGAAAACAGGGCTGAACATAAGAAACAGGCTTGATAATTTTATAGTGGGAGATAACAGTAAAATGGCTTTTAATGCCTGTCTTGCAGTCATAGAAAATGATATTCCCGTTTATAATCCGCTTTTTATATATGGGGGTTCGGGTCTTGGAAAGACACATCTGATGCAGGCTGTGGGAAATGCAATTCTGGAAAAAAGTCCTGAAAAAAGGGTTTTTTACTGTACTACCGAGGAATTTACCAACGAATATATTACGGCAATAAGAGAAGGAAGAATAAAAAATTTCAGGGACAATTTCAGAGGTCTTGATGTGCTTCTTCTGGATGATATACAATTTTTTGAAAAAATATTTGCAAGGGGAGGCGGAGATACTGAAGAGGAGTTTTTCCATACTTTTAATAAGTTGCAGGAGTCGGGAAAACAGATTATAATGATTAGCGACAGATATCCTAAAGATATAAAAAATCTGTCCAAAAGGCTGGAGTCCAGATTTGTTTCGGGACTATCGGCGGAAATACAGCAGCCCGGATATGAAACAAGAAAAGCCATACTTGAAAATATAGTGGAAACAAAAAACATAGAAATAGACGACAATATTTTAGAATATATAGCAGATTCGGTAAGCTCCAATGTGAGAGAACTCGAAGGAATACTGACACTGATAACTGCAAGGGCAAAACTTCTCAATGAAAGAATAACGTTGCAGCAGGTACAGGACGAACTTGCAAACAGAATAAGAAGTCAGCAGTCCAAAATAACTGCTGAAAAGATAATAGAAATAGTTTCTCAGGAATATGCAATTCCAGTATCGGAAATGAAAGCGAGAAAAAAGAAACAGGAAATAGTCGATGCAAGACAAAAAGCAATGTTTCTCATAAAAGACATACTTGATTTGAATCTGACTACGATAGGAGGACTTTTCGGAGGAAAAGACCACAGTACGGTTATAAGCAGCATTAGAAAAATAGAAAGCAGAATGGAAGAAAGTGCGGTGTTTAAAAAAGAACTGGACAGAATAAAGCAGAAAATAGTACAATAATATATAGAAAAAGGAGCTGAAAATTTTTATGAAAAAAGATGATATTGAAGAAAATGTCGAAGAAATTGAAATAAATACAGAATTTATAAAATTGGACCAGCTTTTAAAATGGGCAAATTTTACAGCTTCCGGAGCCGAAGCCAAAAGCTTTATTCAAAACGGGGAAGTAAAGGTAAATGGAGAAATAGAAACAAGAAGGGGAAAAAAATTGCATTCGGGAGATATTATTGAGTTTAATGATGAAAAAATAATAATAAAATAGAAAAATATTGTAAAAATCTCTGAAAAAGAGGTAATGTATGTATTTGAAACAGATAAATTACAGTAATTTCAGATGTCTGGAAGATACAAAAACGGAACTTGACAGAAATTTTAATTTAATATATGGAAAAAATGGACAGGGTAAAACAACTTTTATCGAAGCTGTTCATTTTTTAGCAACTGGAAAAAGTTTCAGAACAAAAAAAATAAAAGAACTTTTCAGATATAATAAGAACAGAGTTATCGTCTTTGGAAAATATATAAACAGAAATGATGAAGAAAATGCCCTTGCGATAGATGTAAATGAAGAGAAAAAGGATTTTTACATAAATAAAAATAAAAACAAATACATTGATTATGTAGGATTGCTAAATATAATATCCTTCATTCCCGAAGATATAGAGATTATCACGGGGAATCCGTCCGTAAGAAGGAATTTCTTTAATTATGAAATATCCCAGGCTAAAAAAGACTACCTAAAATCGATAGTGAATTTTGAAAAAATTCTGAAAGTGAGAAACAGACTCATAAAGGAAAAAAAGACAAATGAAGAAATATACGATATATACAATGAAAAATTTTTGGAAGAAGGTACGGATATAATAATTTACAGGAGAGAATTTATAAAAAATATATCCATTCTCCTAAATCTGAATTATAGAAAGCTGTTTGATTCAAAATCCGAGCTGAAACTGAAATATGACTGTTTTTTAGGTGATACCGATAAAAAGACAAGGGAAGAAATAATGATAAAATTCAGGGAAACGGTAAAAAGAAAAAGCGAAAGGGAGAAAATATTGGGATATAGTCTGACAGGACCTCAGAAAGACGATTTTATATTTGAGCTGAACGGAAAAATTGCGAAATCTTTTTCTTCCCAGGGAGAAAAAAAATCCATTATTTTTTCCCTCAAGATTTCCGAAATAGATATGCTTGTAAAAGAAAAAAATGAATATCCGTTATTTATAATGGATGACATTGCCTCATATTTTGATGAAGTGAGAAAAAAGAGTATACTCGACTATTTTATAAATAAAAAAATCCAATGTTTTATAACTTCCACTGAAGATTTGAATATAAAAGGGAAAAAATTTATCATTGAAAAAGGGAAAGTGATAACCGATGAAAAGTGATATAAAAAGTGCGGAAAATATAGTTTCAAATATTATAAAATCAAAAATATCCCTATTTAACAATGAAAAATATATTTTATGGCAGATAAATAAAAAATGGACAGAAATTACGGGAGAAGAAATTGGGAGAAACTCGTTTCCTAAAAATCTTTACAATGGAAAAATGATTGTAAATGTTAATGATACAGTTATTTACCACAGTCTTGTAATACATCGGAATATAATTATTCAAAAAATAAATGATATTTTTCAGAAAGAGATAGTAAGTGAACTGGAAATAAGAAAAATCAGCAGAAAAATAAAAAGAAACCTGATAGAAGAAATGACAGGAAAAAATAATAAAGACAGTGAAAAAAGAGAAAATACAAAAGAAGCAAAAGAAAATATAATAAAAGAAGAAAGCAAAATATATGAGATTGAAAAAAATAAAAAAGACACGGAACAGGTATTTTCAGAAGATATAGACTTATCCTTTTCGGAAATTGAAAAAATAAAAAAAAGCATAAGCAAAATAGATAAAAAATATTCAGATATAGCCGAAAAGCTTGAAAAGATAGCTTTAAACAGAAAAAAGAAAGATATTTACCTGCTTTCTTCGGGATACATAAGATGTAAAAAATGCAAAGATATATTTTATCCGCTGCAAAATCAGGAAATATGTCCTGAATGTTATGAGCAGGAAGAAAATATAAAACTTGAAAATATGGGAAGAGTTATTACGGAAAATCCTTTAATAGGAGAAAAAGAAGCAATAAGAAAGACAGGAACGGACGAATATACTTATTATAAAGCAAGGGATATTTTAGCCCAGCGGGCATACAGTGAGCTTCTCTATTTTTATATTGCAAAAAATATGGAAATAGAATGCAGCGAAGAATATAAAAATGAGATAAAACAGGAAGCCAATATCGATTTTGAAATTTATGTAAAAAATTATATAGATTATAAAATAGGGACGGACAATAAAGAGATTTATAATATTGAAAGGGGTAAAACAATAAGAAAATTGAGAAATGAAAAGGAATTTCGGACTATTTATAAAAAACTGAAAAAATGATATAATGTAAGGGGAGGAAATGAAAAAAAGATGTATCTGTATATTGAAAATAACGTTTTTATAAACTTAAGAGAAATAGAATTTTTAGTTGATTATGATGACTTTATTCTAAATAAAAATAATAAAAAAATTATGGAAAACGGAAAAAGAAAAATACTGAATTTATGCTATGAAGGAAAAAAGAAACGAACTCTTATTTTTACAGAAAAGTTCATCTATATAACATCTTATACAAATAGAGCTCTTAAAATGAGAGCAGATGAATATGACAATCTGGTAAACAGTATAGTGTTTTAGAAAGGAGTAAAATGAAGATACGGGAATTATTGGTAGAAGCTAAGAAATCATATGAGAATATGAAGTATGATGATGCGGTACTGTATTTGGAAACAGTCCTTGAAATGGATGAAAATAATTATGAAGCTCTCGTTTTACTCGTAAGGATATATTCGGGGGCAGGATTTTTCAAGGTGGCTCTTCGATATTGTGAAAAAGCCTATAAACATTATTTTAAAGACACATTGATATTATTTAATATGGGATATATAAACCAGTCTCTTAATAAGCCTAAAAAAGCTATATTTTATTATAAAGAATATCTAAAAATAGAAAAAGATTATCATGTTATACTCAATATAGGGCTTTCCTATATGGATATGAAATATTATAAAAAAGCCATGGAATTTATAGAAAAAGCTGTAAAGCTTGAACCGGACAACTCGGACGGATATATGGACAAGGCAGAATGCTTTACAAAACAGGGAAAATATAAAGAAGCGATAAATATTTATGAGGAAAGACTGAAAAATCCGAAAAATAACATAGAGGAATACTATATTTATACAAAAATAGCCAGTGTAAAAGATAAAATGGGAGATATAGACGGTGCCATAGAAAATTATAATATTGCTATAAATTTTGAAAATACCGATGAGCTTGTCTATGAGGCATTTTATGACTTTCTTTTAAGGGAGAATAAAAGGAATGAAATAGAACTGCTTCTTATAAATTATGCAAACAGTACAATTCCAAGGGAAAAAGTTCTTAATCTTGAAGGGAGATATGCGACATATATAGAAGATTTTGAAAGGGCAAGGAAAATATGTGAAAAACTCCTGCTTTTAAATCCCGATAACCCTCTGCATTATTTTAATTCGGCTTATGTTTCGGAAATGCTCAAAGATTTTGACAAAGCTTTGGAGTTCATAAAAAAAGCCGAGAAAAAAACAGACGACAAGGATTTGGTAAAAAATGCCAGAAAAAGAATTATGAAATCCAAGAGAAAATATGTAAAGTCGATAAAACAGAATGAGAAATAAATAAGAAGAAATAATAAAGCATGGAAAACATGAAATATATAAAATGATAGTATAAATTAATTTTTAAAATATTCAATAAAAAATCAATAAATAATATAAAAGGAGACAGTTGTTTGACTTTTCAAATTTGAAATAAGAAAAGTTTTATGATAGAATATAGGGTCAATATAAATAAAAAAAGGGGCTTTAAGATGATAAAAAAACAGAAATATGAAATAAAAAAAGGATACGATAAAAATGTTCTGTCTGATATATTAAAAAATTTTGAAAAATCAGGTATTCTTGATGCTGAGGTAGGAAGAAATAAAATAAAAAAATTTACGATAATAAATAACGGAGAAAAAAAAGAGATAAATGTTAAAAATTTCGGAAAAAAGAATATTCTATCACAGCTTATTTATAAATATTTTACGGCTTCAAAGGCAAAAAGATCCTATGAATACGCAAACAGACTTCTTGAAAAAAATATAAAAACTCCCGAACCGATAGCTTATTTTGACGATTATATTGATGAAGAAACAAAAGAAAAAAAGAGTTTTTATATAAGTGAGGAACTGAATTATGAATTTACATGCAGGGAAGTTTTTTGGGATGAAAAATCCAGTCCTGAAATAAATCTTCTGCTTTCCAAAGAAAGGGATAAAATAATTAGAGAATTTACCGAGTTTACTTTTGACCTTCATGAAAAGGGAATAAAATTTGAAGATTTTTCTCCGGGAAACGTTCTTATAAAAATGGAAAAAAATGGAAAATACGGATTTTATCTTGTGGACTTAAACCGAATGAAATTTAATCAAAAAATGAACCTTAGTGTCAGAATGAAGAATGTTTCAAAAATGATAGAATTTAAAAAATATGCTGAAAAAATTTCAGAAGAATATGCAAAATTATGTAAAAAGCCTTACGAAAAAGTGTTTAAAAAGCTGTACTTTTATATGACACTACATAAATACATAGTAAAGTTCAAAGACAATACAAGAGATATAAGGGAAAAATTCAAGTTCAAAAAAAATAAAATAGAAAAATAAAACATAGAAAATGGAGGAAACAATGGCTAATAATTACGGAGCCGAGAATATTAAAGTATTGGAAGGACTGGAAGCAGTCAGAAAAAGACCGGGAATGTATATCGGTTCGACATCATCGAGAGGACTTCATCATTTAGTCTGGGAAATAGTAGATAACAGTGTGGATGAGGCACTGGCAGGCGTATGTGATAATATAGTTGTAAAAATACTGAAAGATAATATAATAGAAGTCTCCGATAACGGAAGAGGAATACCTTTTGCTACCCATGAAACAGGAAAGTCTACTCTTGAAGTGGTTATGACTGTACTTCATGCAGGGGGAAAATTTGATAATGACAATTATAAAGTGTCAGGGGGCCTTCATGGAGTAGGAGTTTCCGTGGTAAATGCTCTGTCCGAATGGCTTGAAGTAACTGTAACGAGGGACGGTCAGATAGTGAGACAAACTTATAAAAGAGGAGAACCTGTAAGTGATGTGGAAAGAATAGGTGAAGCTCCTGCGGATGTTCACGGAACAGTAACTAAATTTAAAGCCGATACTGAAATATTTGAAACGACGGTTTACGATTTTTCCGTACTCGAATTAAGACTGAAAGAACTCGCATATTTAAATAAAGGCTTGACAATAACTCTGATAGATGAAAGGGAAGCTGAAAAAATAAAAGAGGAAAAGTTTTTATTTGAAGGGGGTATAAAAGACTTTTTAGGCGAAATAGCCGATGAGGAAAAAATAACTGACGATATAATATATATGAGTGATACTTATCAGGTAGAAGAGGCTAAGGAAGTGGAAACTGTCGATGATAACGGAAACACCGTGAAAAAATGGAAAAATGCAAAATTTGTAGAAGTCGAGATAGCCATGAGCTATACCGTTTCCCAAAGGGAAAATGTCTATTCCTTTGTCAATAATATAAATACTTACGAAGGCGGTACACATGTGAGCGGTTTCAGGACAGCTCTCACAAGAACAATAAATGATATAGCAAAACAGATGAACATCGTAAAGGATAAAGACGGAACGTTTCAGGGAACGGATGTAAGAGAGGGACTTGTCTGTGTAATAAGTGTAAAAATTCCTGAGCCGCAGTTTGAAGGTCAGACAAAGACAAAACTTGGAAATAGTGAAGTTACAGGAATTGTATCGACTATAGTCGGAAATAACTTGAAAGTCTATCTGGAAGATCATCCTAAAGAAGCTGAAAAAATAATAGAAAAAATGTCCATGTCTAAAAAGGCACGGGAAGCTGCTAAAAAAGCGAGAGAACTTGTATTAAGAAAAAATACTCTTGAAGTAGGTTCCTTACCGGGAAAACTGGCAGACTGTTCTTCCAAAGACCCGTCAGAATCCGAAATATTCATAGTCGAAGGAAATTCGGCGGGAGGTTCTGCAAAACAGGGAAGAGACAGAAGGTTTCAGGCAATATTGCCATTGAAAGGAAAAATACTGAATGTCGAAAAGTCAGGAATGCATAAAATACTTGAAAATGCTGAAATAAGAGCAATGATAACGGCTTTCGGAGCAGGTTTCGGGGAAGAAATGGATATAGAAAAACTGAGATACCATAAAATCATAATAATGACCGATGCCGATGTGGACGGAGCCCATATAAGAACACTGATGCTCACTTTCTTTTACAGACAGCTGAAAGAACTTATAAACGGAGGATTTATTTATATAGCACAGCCTCCTTTATATAAAGTGCAGGCAGGAAAAGCCATAAAATACGCTTATTCCGATGATCAGCTAAAAAAGATAACAACTGTTCTCGAAAAAGATAATAGAAGATACACTATACAGAGATATAAAGGATTGGGGGAAATGAACCCCGAGCAGCTTTGGGAAACAACTCTTGACCCTGAAGTGAGAACATTGCTGAAAGTTACTATGGAAGATGCATCCTATGCGGACAAGATGTTCAACATACTCATGGGAGATAAAGTTGAGCCGAGAAGAATATTTATAGAAGAAAATGCTAATTATGTAAGAAATCTGGATGTATAGAATTTAAAAATTTATAAATATCCGATTATCCTAAACTATATAATAAAGTTGGGAAATTGAACAAGTCAATTACGCCAAAAGTTTTATAATAAAGAAAGGAGAAGTATGATTTCGGAAACATATGAAAAAAATTCCGAACATACATAAATAGATACAATGTCTGATGATTTCAAAGATGATGAAGAAAAAAAAGAAGATATAATCGAAGAAATGGATGATAATGACGACAGAGAGATTATTGTCGAAGAAATAAAGGAAACAAATATGACCAATGAAATCGATATTTACATAGAAGATGAGATAAAAGCGTCTTATCTGGATTATTCGATGAGTGTCATAGTCAGCAGAGCTCTTCCCGATGTAAGGGACGGACTGAAACCTGTCCACAGAAGAATACTGTTTGCAATGAATGAAATGGGAATGACTCATGAAAAACCTTTCAAGAAATCAGCGAGAATCGTAGGGGAAGTTTTAGGTAAATATCACCCTCACGGAGATTCGTCCGTATATAATGCAATGGTAAGACTGGCTCAGGATTTTAATATGAGATATACTTTAGTCGACGGTCATGGAAACTTCGGTTCTGTAGACGGAGATGAAGCCGCTGCAATGAGATATACCGAAGCGAGAATGGCTAAAATGACGGCAGAATTACTTGCAGATATAGAGAAAAATACGATAGATTTCAGGAAAAACTTTGATGAAAGTTTGGACGAACCTACAGTATTACCTGCAAAACTGCCAAATTTACTGTTAAACGGTTCTACAGGGATAGCAGTAGGTATGGCGACGAATATACCGCCTCATAATCTGTCTGAAGTTGCTGACGGAATAGTTGCACTGATAGATAATCCTGAAATAACTGTAGACGGACTGATAGAATATATAAAAGGTCCTGATTTTCCTACGGGAGGTATAATTAACGGAAAACAGGGAATATACGAAGCATACAGAACCGGACGGGGAAAAATAAAAGTTGCGGGAAAAGTAAAAATAGAAACTTCCAAAACAGGAAAAGAATCCATAATAGTTACAGAATTGCCTTATCAGGTAAATAAAGCAAGGCTGATAGAAAGAATAGCGGAACTTGTAAGGCAGAAAAAGCTCACGGGGATATCGGATTTGAGAGATGAATCCGACAGAGAGGGAATAAGAATTGTCATTGAGCTGAAAAAAGGTGAGGAAAGTGAACTGATATTAAACAGCCTGTATAAATTTACAGATTTACAGAACACTTTCGGTATAATAATGCTCGCACTGGTAAATAACAATCCGAGAATCCTTAATCTAAAACAGATACTTGAAAATTATCTGTTGCACAGATATAACGTTATTACAAGAAGAGTGCAGTTTGAGCTTACTAAGGCTGAAAATAGGGCTCATATATTGGAAGGATTTAAAATAGCCCTTGATAATATAGACGAAGTCATAAGAATAATAAGAGGGTCTAAAGACGCCAATGAAGCAAAAAGTAAATTAATATCAAATTTCGGATTTACGGAAATCCAGTCCAAGGCTATACTGGATATGAGGCTGCAAAGACTGACAGGTCTTGAAAGAGATAAAATCGAACAGGAATACAGGGAACTTATGCTGTTAATAGAAGAACTGAAATCTATACTTGCAGATGACTCTAAAAAATACAGAATAATAAAAGACGAAGTACTGAACCTGAAAGAAACTTTTGGAGACAGGAGAAAAACGGAAATAAGGGATGCAAGAGTAGAGATAGGTGTAGAAGATCTTATAAAAGATGAAGATGTTGTAGTTACACTGACTGAAAAAGGCTATGTAAAAAGGACAACAATTGATACATATCACTCCCAGAAAAGAGGAGGAATAGGAGTAAATGCTACAAATACTGTAGAAGATGATGTAATTAAAGATATGTACATAGCTAAAAATCTTGATACACTTCTCATATTTACTACTAAAGGAAAAGTATTTAGCATGAAAGTGTATGAAATACCTGAATCAGGAAAACAGGCAAGAGGAAAACTTATAAGCAATCTTATTAAACTGTCTGAAGATGAAAAAGTAAGTACAGTAATAAAAGTCCGTGAATTTGAAAAAGAAAAAACATTGTTCTTCATAACAAAAGACGGAGTAGTCAAGAAAACGGAGCTTACTTTGTTTGCCAATATAAATAAGACAGGTATAAGAGCATTGACTTTAAGGGATGAAGATGAACTCAAGTTTGTAGGGCTGACAAGCGGAAGTGAAAAAGATGAAATATTTATAGCTACAAGAAACGGTATTTCAATAAGATTTTCCGAAGAAGATGTAAGGGCTATGGGAAGAACTGCGGCAGGAGTGAAAGGTATAACCCTTAGAGATAAGGACTATGTAGTAGCCGCTGTTATTATAAATCCTCATATGGAACTTGAAAAACTGAGCGTTATGACTATTACCGAAGAAGGATACGGGAAAAGAACGGCTCTCAGTGAATATAAAGTTCAGGCAAGAGGCGGAAAAGGAATAATAAACTTGAAAATTAGCGAAAAAACAGGGAAAATAGTAGATGTTAAAATTGTAGACGACACAACTGAAATAATGCTCATAACTTCAGAAGGAACACTTATAAGAACAAAAGTGGATACAGTGTCAGTAATAGGAAGATCTACATCAGGAGTAAGAATAATGAAAGTAAGAAATGAAGAAAAAGTAGCATCGACAGTAAAAATAACTGAAAACCCCGAAGAAGAAAAAGAATAGTAAGATTTGAAAATTGTGAAAACAGTTAAATAAATAAAAGGGAGTGATTCTAATGTTATTGAAAAAAGCTTTATTTTTAGTTTCATCTGAAAATGAAATTGAGACATTAATTGAATTTGGGAAAAAATTTAAAGAAAAGTACAATGTGGAAATAGACGCATTATATGTAAAAGATATCCTGAAATATGAAATATTTCCTGTAACAATAGAAGGAATAGGTGTAAATATAGGGGCAAATTATGCATTTAAAGAATATAGGGAGCTGGAAGAAAAAAGTTTCAAAACGGTAAAGGATAAAATGAACTCCGAATTTTCCAGAGTTTATGCCAAAGACGGTGAAACAATAGAAACAGCTCTGAATGAACTGAAAAAATACGATATGATAGTAGCTGTAAAAAATGAAAAAATAAGCCCTTATTTAAAAGAATTGCTGAGAAGTAACTTTAAACCGTTAATTATACTTCCGAATATAAAAGAATTTAATTTCAATAAATTGCTGCTTTTAGATGACGGTGCCTATAATGCCAATAAGACACTGTATACTTTCTTTTATATGTTCGGAGAGCAGAAAGTGGACGTTCTGAAAGTAAATGTGGACACAGAAGATGAACTGAAAGAGAGATTCGGAGATAATTATAATATTATCCTGAAAGAGGGAGATCCGTTTAAAATAATAATGGAAGAATCTGAAAATTATGATTTTGTCTTAATGGGAGATTTGAGATTTACAATAATGGTTGAAAAAATCACAAGAAAATTAGGAGTAAGATTGCTGGAAAATCTTAAAAAACCTATATTTATAGTGTAGAAAGATAGTATAGAAAGAAGGAAAGTCAAATGAAAATACTGATTTGCTCGGACAGTCATACAAGACTTGATTGTTTTCAGAAAGCAATAGAAACTGAAAATGCTGAAATGATTATTTTTGCAGGAGACCATAGCACGGACGCTATTGATATGTCCCTTGTATATAACGAAATACCATTTAAAATAGTAAGGGGAAATACTGATTATTTTGACAGGGAAACAAAGGATACCGAGATTTTTGAAATTGACGGAAAAAAAGTTCTTTTAACCCATGGGCATCTTTTCGGAGTGAAAAGTAATCTGAAAGAACTTGAAGAAAAGGCTATTTCCGAAAAAGTCGATATATGTATCTTCGGACATACTCATAAAGAGTATATGGAAGAAAGAAACGGAATTATATATTTAAATCCGGGAGCTTTGCAGGATAAAAAATATATAATTTATGATAATAAAAAATTTGAACAGAAAATATTGAAATAGAAATAGTAAAATTAACCTGTGTATTACAATGCGTCTATGTTAAAATTAATTATATTAAATTAATGAAAAAAATAAAAATCTATGTTAGATGAATTAAGAAAAGTCTGCTATTTATATTTTGTTTTTGTGGTAATATTGAGTTACTATCTTGTTTCTTCTTTGATTTCTTGGTTAATCTTATATATTATTTTTCTTCTTGATTTTAAATGTAATATTATCGTTATTATTTTAGCAAAGAGAGTAAATTAAAAATTTCTGTACAAAAAAGGAACTGGATTTTTCCAGTTCTTTTTATATAGAAATTATTTTTTTACTTTGCTTTTAAATTTTACGATATTTCCACTATGTGCGTCAATTTCATACTGGTACCTCACATTGTCCGCATAAAATTCTATTTCATAGACAAGCATACCGTCTTCGGTATCCAGTTCTATTTTTTTGAAACGGGCATTGTTTTTTGAAACCCTTGCATCATTAAGGGCAATCTCTTTAGCTCTTTCTGATGAAATTTTGGAAGGGTTGGCTTTTAAAATTACAGGGTTATTTTTTCTGAAATCGGGATTATCAAAATCGGAAAAAAAATTATTCCCTTTAGCAAAAATCATTGTAGAAAATAAAAATACAGGTAGAAGTATTCTTATAAATTTATATTTCATTCTGATGTATTCTCCGTTTTATTTTATTGTTTAGAAACTGAATTGTCAGCTCCTATTGTTGAAACAGAAGGTTTTCCTGACTTTGTAGGACTTGTTTTGTAATAGATTTTATTGTCGGAACCGGATATATCTACTTTTGATACGGAATCGATATTTATATTGTTATCGGAACCAGTAACTGTAATAGAGGAGGCACTTCCTTTTACAGTGATTTTATTGTCAGAACCGGTTACCTGTAAATTTCCTCCGTTCATTGAGATAGTTTTATATTGGGAAGAACCGTTTATAACTATAGTTTTATTACCGGTAGGTTTTTTTTCGGAATCTTTCTTATTTCCATTTGGTTTGGACTGGCTATCGTTACCGCTTACATTTACACTTCCTCCACTGGAAACATTCACGGAAGTTGAGCCGGGAATGTCTATTTTTATCTGGTCTCCCACTTTTACAGTGCCTGCGTTTAGAATACCTGAAACAGTTAATGTTAAAATCGATAATGTAATAAATCTTTTCATAAATAAACCTCCTAAATCTTATTCATTTTGTATTATTATAACAGAAAAATCTTAAAGAAAAATGAGAATAGTCTGTTTTTTTCAAATATTAAAAGTTTTTATAATTAATTTATCGCCTGAAATACAGGTTATAGCTCATAATAAAACTGATATAAACAGGGATAAAATCTATTTTGAAAAATCTATAAAGGAAATTCTACAGTGAAAATAGTTCCTTTGTCTAATTCACTTTTTACGGAAATATTTCCGTTATGGGCTTCCACTATCCATTTTACCATAGAAAGTCCAAGTCCTGAAGAGTCAGAAGTTCTCGAAGAATCTACCTGATAAAATCTTGTCCATATTTTATTTATATTTTCTTTGGCTATACCTATACCGTTATCGGCGATTTTTCCTATAATTCTGTCATTGTTTTTAAATAATTCAATATTTATATATCCGTTTTCTTTTCCATAATTAACTGCGTTTGTTATAAGGTTTATAAAAAGCCGCATAATTAATATCTCATCAGCAGGCATAATAATATCAGGTTTTATGGAAGAAATAATTTTGATGTTTTTTTTGTCTGCATTGATTTGCTGGGTTTCAATAATGATTTCCATTAGCTCGCTCAAATTTACGTTTTCAAGATTAAGTTTCTGATGACCTTTGTCCATTTTTGCAAGAGTCAGCAGCTGGGAAATCATTTGAGACATCTTTACGGATTCGTTTAGTATGGATTTTAAGGATTTTTCCATTTTTTCTACGGATTCGGTATGATTGAGAGCATACTCGCTTTGGGAAATAATGACAGATATTGGCGTACGCAGCTCATGAGATACATCCGATGTAAACTGGACTTCATTTTCAAAAGAATTCTGTAGTCTGTTAAACATTGTATCAAAGGTATTTGCAAGGGTATGTAACTCATCTTTTCTTTTGCCTAAATTTATTCTTTGGGACAAATCATTTCCCGCGTTTATTTTTTCAGCCGTAAGTCTTATTTTTTCAATAGGTTTGAAACCGTTTTTTGTTATTATATATCCATTTATGCCTGAAAATATAAGGAAAAACGGCAGGATAATCAGGGAAATCGAAATTATAGTTTCTACAGCCTTTTCGGCAATGGAAGACGGTACAATACCTCTAATCCATATATCTCCATAACCGGGTATTTCTTTTCTGTTTTCATATACATACCATTTTTCATTTCCTCTTCTAACAGTTTTTACAATGTCTTCCTGAAAAGACGAATCTTCAAAATCAAAATCATTTAATGCACTTCCATAAATAAATTCCTTATCTTTATTATAAATCGAGATTTCTATATTATTTCTCAAAATTTCTATACTTTCATCAAAATCCAGTTCGTCATCCGAATAATCTATCTGGGTAAAGACATAATTTACAGTCGTTTTCAAGTCTTCAAATATCGAATTACGGATTATGTTATCACTAATATAAAAAATAATAGTCAAAAATAAAATAACAAGTCCAGTCATAAACCCCATATACCAGAAAGTAATTTTCATTTTCAAGGAAAAAGGAATTTTATTTAATATTTTTTCAAAAAAGTTATTCATCTTCCACCTTCAGTATATAACCTACTCCGTAAATATTATGAATAAGTTTGGGAGAAAAATCATTATCAATTTTTTTTCTTAAATATCTTATATAGACCTCGATAACATTACTTCCACCTTCATAGTCATAATTCCATATATGCTGTTCTATCTTGTCTTTGGACAGTATTTTATCCCTATTTCTAATCATATATTCCAGTATTGTAAACTCACGTTTGGACAGTTTTATAGGAATATCATCGCGAAAGACCGAGTGGGAACTCACATCTACTGTAAGATTTGCAATGGTAAATATATTACTGGAATTATTTGATCCTTTTCTCAGCATAACTCTTATACGGGCGAGAAGCTCTTCAAAAGCAAAAGGTTTTGTGAGGTAATCACTCGCTCCCAAATCAAGCCCTTTTACCCTGTCCTCGATACCGTCTTTGGCAGTCAGGAAAAGGACGGGAGTATCTATATTTTTGGAACGGATAGCTTTTAAAACTTCAAATCCGTTTAATTTTGGAAGCATAATATCCAAAATAATGGCGTCATACTCCGTTACAAAAATATTATCCAGAGCTTCCTTGCCGTCGTAGCAGTAATCGACTCCGTAATGCTCATCTTCCAGTCTGTTTACAATGACTTCGTTCAGACTTTTTTCATCTTCGACAACTAAAATTCTCAAAAATTATCACCTGCTTAGTATATTTTATATTTTTATTTACTGAAATAAAGTTTCTTTGAAAATAATTTCACGCTCGGAATGATTATATTCTATTTTCAGTCCGTAGGGCAGAATACATTTTGGATAGGCATGACCGAAATTTATATTATAAAGTATCGGGAGCTCGTGATTGTCCACGATTTTACATAAAATATCCTTGTATTCATTATAATAAGTTTCATCCATAGGTTTTCCGACAATAATAGCATTTACGACATCGAATACTCCTTTTTCTTTCAGAGCCGTCAGCATTTTTTCGTATTCCTCGGGAGATGATTTTACTTCGGCAGTTTCTATAAACAGTATTTTTCCTTTCCATTCATCTTTTGACGGAAATATTTTATATTTTTCACATATTTCTTTCTGCTCGTTAAATCTGTCTCCGGATATGACATTATAAAGAGACTCCATACATCCTCCCAATAATTGTCCGCTAAAAATCTCATTTCCCTGAAGCAGTTCAAAACCTTTAGTTTCTTTATGGGAAATTCTCGGAATTCCTAAAGATTTTTCTGAAAAATCTTTTCTCTCTTCATACCATACATCACTCGAAGTTATTTTATTTAATGGACTTCCTGAATAAATGTTCCAATATTTTAGTGTATAAGGAAGCATTTCATCATCAAGTTCAGCAATATCGGTCAGAAAAGCGGGACCGTAAAAACTCTGCATACCGAGTCGATGAAACATAAGATGATGTACAGTGGTATCCGAGTATCCTGTAAACAGTTTCGGATTTTCCTTTACAGATTTTATAAATTCATCGTCTTCCATGAGATACGGAAAAATTTTATAGCCGTCAACTCCCCCTATGGCAGAGAGTATCCCTTTTATTTCAGGATTTATGAAAGCTTCTTTTAAGTCTTTCGCTCTTTTTTCAGGGTGCTCTTCTATGTATTTTATCCCTTTTAAGGAGTTAGGCATAAAAATGACTTTAAATCCCATTTTTTCCAGTCTTTTTACCCCGATTAATATTTCATGATTGTAGAATTCTTCTCCGATAACTCCCCTGGATAAACTGACTACGGCAATAGTATCCCCTTTTTTTACAATAATATCACCTTTATATATTTTTACTTCCTTATCCTGAAGCGAACGTATATTCTCTTCTATCTTTTTTGCTGTTGCATCAATAGAAACAGAAAAAAATATTAGAATTAAATAATATAAATATTTTATTCTTTATAAGTATCACATCTTTTAAACCAGCCTTCCAGCCATTTTTTTTCATTTCTTGAAGGATCTGAATTGTCCACTCTTCTTTGAAGAACGAATTTTGCTGAATTACTGAATTCCACTAAGGCAGCTTTTTCGGAACCTGTCCCTTTCATATTTTCCAAAACCTGAAGTAGTCCCCAACCTTGCCCTTTATATCTTTCATCAGGATTTGTGCCTTCTCCCTTGAAGTTTACATAATCTATAAGAGGATACAGACCGTTAGGGGAGTTTGCAACTCTGTAAAATTGTTTTCGGACATTTTCCTTATTTGTTGAGGCTGTCAACATTTTATCGAGGGAAGCTTCCAGTCTTTTAAAGATAAATTCTATCTGAATATCTTTTGTTTTGTATAGAAATTCGGTCAGTTCCTCTATATCTTTATTTTTTTGATTTTTCAGTTTCATAAGTTCTTCTCTGCCTGACCATGGTGCGTATCTATTATTTTCCAATATTTTAGGCAGTTTTATATTTTTTGATTTGAAATATTCTACTAATGGAGGAAAGCTTTCTTCAAATATTCCTTTTTCTTTTTCTTTATACCAAATAAAATGTCCTATTCCCAATGAAGGAAAATTTTCTCCGGTGTTCCAGTACACGAGGTTATCTTTTACACCGCCTGCTTCATTTTTAAAGACTTTGTCGGCTACTATGTCCAGTTCTTTCTTTGAAATAGTAATATCGGCTTTTTTTGTTACCGATTTAGTAACGGAAGATTTTTTCGGAATATCTTTTTGTGATGTGTTTCCATAAGCATTGAATAAAGTGATTATCACTGAGATAGTTACAAGAGATTTTCTCTTTATTTTCAATTTTGACATTCCCAAATCCAAATTTTTCATTTTTATTCCTCCTCATAAAATTAAGTTTTTATTTTATATTTTACCATATAAAATATGAAAAAACAGTTTTATATCAAAAAAATTTCTTGACTTTTTCTTATCGCAACAATACAATGGTATTACTAATTTTATAAATAAAAAATTAAATCATAACTATTATTGAATATCGAAAAGGGGCTGTCTCATAAAGTAAATAAAATTACTAAATCATAAATTCTACATATTTTACTATATTTATAAAATCAATAAAAATAATATCTGTTGATTTTTAAAAA
>CALIJH010000071.1 GCA_938017765.1 uncultured Leptotrichia sp. | reverse complement strand
CATTGGAAAACAGCTGTAAAATATAATTTAAAGGTGTTCCCGGTTCTAAAAAAGTCAGGTTATATGTTTTTATTAAAACAGGATTTGTAAATGAACCTCCCACTCCTAACAAGATACCTGCCATAGGCAAGACTGCTATAGGGAGCATAAATGCCCTACCTATCTTTTGTAATATTGCAAAAATATTTTTCATAATACTTAAATATTGGAATTGTCCCAAAAACAGAAATTTTTCCGATAAAAAATCTGCATTTGAGACAGTTCCAACAAACTCCTTTCATTTATATTCTTTCTTTATTTTTTCAGTGCAAGGGAATTTTTCTGTTCTTTTTCTATTACTCTGTTTCCCTGCTCCGCATAAGAATCTAAAGCCTGTTTAGGATTTTTTGCTCCTGTAAATACTGCTTGTAATTCAGGGAACAGAAGATTTCTCAATTCTGCATATCCCGGTGTATTGTTTGAGAAATTGAATATATATTTTGAATTTTCCTGATAAGCTTTCAGGAAAGGCAGTTCCGCTTCAACTTCTTTGGCAACTGAATTTCTCACAGGAATAACGTTTTTAGAAGCTTTTACAAGTTTCTTGTTTGTACTGAAGAATTTAACGAATTTCTTAGCAGCTTCCATTTTAGCCTTGTTTCCTGTATTAAATACCATTCCACCAACTATATAAGTAACTGCTAAAGGTCCTTTTTCTCCAGGAATATTTGCAAGTCTTAAATCAAACTTACCAACTTTTCCTGCTTCCATATCTGCTTTTATATTCATCATAAGGTTATTATTTGTGAAACTGATTGCAAGCTTCTGATTTTGGAACATTCCCAACACATCATTTGAAGATAAACTTTCAGGTCCGCTGTTTGTATATCCTGCTTTTCTCCACTCATCAAGTTTTGTCAATGCTTTTACTCCTGCCTCATCATTTACGACAAGTTTTCCGTCCTGTCCGAAATACGGACTTCCGTACATTCTCAGATAAGCTACATTCCATGTGTCGGCCTGATTATTTTTAGCAAAAAGTCCCATAGGAGCCACATCCTGAGGTAATTTTTCTCTCAACGTTTTTAATATTTCTTCGTATTCTTCCAATGTCCATGTTGCTATTTCATATTCACCTTTTATATATTTATCAAGTCCTGCTTTTTTGAACATATCCGCATTGTACATTAATGTTCCTGGATTATTTCCAAATGGATAGAAGTAAGTTTTTCCTCCTATTTGAACATTATCCCATATTGCCTGTGGGATGTCCTTTTTTGTTTCCTCATCAATTATATCATCAATCGGTGCCAATACACCCATATGCGCATACTGTGTCATAGCAAAAATTGATTCAAAAAATGCATCAGGCAATGTTTTTGTCTGTATTGCAACACTTAACTTATCTGAACGCTGATCACTAGGTATTACCTGAACATTGACTGTAATATTGGGATTTTCTTTCTTAAACTCTTCGGCAGCTTTTTTAAGGAAACTGTCATAATCAGCTCCTTCTTCCTTAGAGTCATAAACACCTTTCCACTGAGGAGTCAACCATATGTCTATAGTTACAGGTCCATTGGCTGCCGTTTCCCCTCCACCGTCTTTTTTGTTTCCGCAGCTTACAGCAAATAATAAAGTCAATACTACTAATAATAAACTTGAAAATCTTTTTAACATCTTTTACCTCCTGATTTTTATTTGAATTTTTTATTATTATTTTATTTTTCTATAATATTATTTTATTTTACAATATATTTACATATTATCTATTATCTTGAAATAATTTCCTGTAAATATTTTCTCATATCATCTACTCTATTTCTTTATGCTCTATTCCTTTATTTTATTCCTTAACTGCTCCTGAAGATATTCCTCTTGTAAAATATTGCTGGAATAATACGAATATTATTATCATAGGCAAGGAAGCTACTGCGGCTCCTGCCACTTTCAGTCCAAAATTTGGATTTAGATCCTGCATAAGTCCCGCTACTCCTACAGTCAATGTACTTATATCTTTATTTACGGACATCAATAATTGCCAGAGATAATCATTCCACACGGTAACAAAGTTCAGTATAAACAAAGCTCCTATTCCCGGTTTTGCTATAGGAAGCATTATTCTGTAAAATACTTGCCACTCGGTTGCCCCTTCGATTTTTGCGGATTCTCTTATCGAATCGGGTATCTGTTCAAAAAATCCTTTCAGTAAAAATACTCCGAAACATGCCGCTAAATTCGGCACTATGAATGCCTGATAAGTATTCATCCAGTTAAATGTAGTAACTATCTTGAACAGAGGTATTATAAACGTTTCCTTAGGTATCATAAGTGAACCTATAAACATATAGTATATAAAATTACTCCCTTTAAATTTCAGTTTTGCAAATGCATAAGCAGCTAAGGACGATATAATCACTGTCAGTACAGTAGTCATAAATGATACAAAAAAACTATTGAAAAGCCATTTCATTGCAGGCTGATTATGAAACAGCTCCTTGTAATTTCCAAGATATATATATTTAGGAAACCAGTCAGGCGGCATTTTATATATATCTGCCGATGTTTTTACGGAATTCAGTATCAGCCATACCAACGGCATAATGGCAGCTATTGCCAATACGAATACTGTAACATTTGCAATCACATCATAAATACCCATTCTTTTTATCTTAGCTTTTAAGTTTATCATTCCAAGCCTCCTTATTTTTTATTTCCAAATGCTTTAAACTGCGGTATCGACAACAATACTGCAAATATAAACATCAGTACTCCCACCGCCGCTGCTGCTCCTCTATTGTTATAAACAAAGGCATTCTGATAAAGATAATACATCATAGTAACCGAGGCATTGTTCGGTCCTCCGCCTGTCAGCAACTGGATTACTACGAATATTTTCAACACTGCGATTATATTTATGACTGTCAGATAAAGAGTTGTAGGCTTTACAAGAGGGATTAATATTTTTGTTATTCTCTGCCATCTTGATGCACCGTCTATTTCAGCAGCTTCAAAGTAATCAGCAGGAATTCCTATCATTGCAGCAATATACAGTATTATCGATTGACCGACATTTCCAACAAAGGTTACGAATATTATCGTATACATTACAATTTTAGCATTTCCCAATAAATTCACATTTTTTATTCCTACTTCATTCATGAGATACGTTATAAGTCCATTGGCAGGATTTAGTAAAAAGTTCCATACCATACTCATTACAACCATTGAAACCATTACAGGTAAATAATAACTTCCTCTTATAAAGGAAATATATCCGGGATTTTTGTCATAAACTGTAGTCGCTACAAAAAGTCCGAAAATAATTGTTAAAAATACTATTCCTATTACAAATATCACAGTATTTATTATGGATTTTATAAATACGGGGTCTTGAAACAGTTCCCTGTAATTTTCAAAGCCTACAAAAATTTCATCAGCATAAGTGGCTCTGAATAGGCTCATTTTAAATCCTTCAAATATTGGATACAGTATAAACACTATAAATAATAGTAATTGAGGCAAAATGAAAAGATATCCCGTCAATGGATTTTCAATGCCTTTTGATTTTTTTAAAATTCCGCTTCCAACTTTTGCCATTAATAAACCTCCTTCAATTTTTCGGTGATTTTTAAAATTATTTATTTTAGAATTTTGGATAATTTATTACTGATTTACAGTGTCAATCTCTTTTACAAATCTTTGGGCTATTTCAAGCGGTCTTGTTATAGCTCCTCCCACAACTACTGCAAACGCTCCTAATTCCAGCATTTTTTTTGCCTGTTTAGGCTCATGAACTTTTCCTTCGGCAATCACGGGAATACGGAGTGTTTTAGCTAAATTTTCAACTAAATTGAAATCAGGTCCGTCAGATTTTTTGCTGTAAGGAGTGTATCCGCTGAGAGTCGTTCCTACAAAATCCACTCCCGCTTTTTCGGCATTTACTCCCTCTTCAAAAGTCGATATGTCAGCCATTAACAGTATATCGGGATACTTTTCTTTTATTTTTTTTATAAACTCATTTATTGTCTTTGCTTCGGGTCTTTCCCTCATCGTACAGTCAAGAGCAATGATGTCGGCTTTTGCTTCGACCAGCTCATCAATCTCTTTCATTGTAACGGTTATATACTGGGGAAATCCATCATAACTCTTTTTTATCAATCCTATAATCGGCAAATCTACAACCTTTCTTATTTCTTCCACATCTCTTTTACTGTTTGTTCTTATTCCCGCAGCTCCTGCCTGTTTCGCAGCAACAGCCATAAGAGGCATCATCGTCCCGTTTTCAATATATAGAGGTTCTCCCGGTAATGCCTGACACGAAACAATCAGTTTTCCTTTTATTTTTTTTAATAATTCTTCTTTGTTCATTGCTACACCTTTTAAACCTTTCAGTTGTAAAATCTTATATAACTATTTTACCTCATTTTTTCAATTTGTAAATAGCTAAATGAAAAAAAATTTTATTTTTTTTATAATTTTTGAAATTTTTTTTATTTTAATATCAGATATTGTCTATTTTCAAAATTGTGTTATACTTTATTAGGGATTGTTTTAAAAGTAAAAAAATAGACACATAAAAAATTCTGAATTAAAAAATAAGGGAGATATTGATTATGGAAAAAACTGAAAACAAGAAAAAAACTTTTTGGGAAAATTATTCTTTTCCTATCCTTTTATTATCGGGAATAGCTGTAGGAAGTATTATCGGAGTTATTCTAAAAGAAAAAGCTACTGTTTTAAAACCTTTTGGGGATATTTTTATCAATCTTATGTTTACTGCCGTAGTTCCTTTAGTTTTTGTAACAATTTCAAGTGCTGTAGGCAGTATGATTAATATGAAAAGACTTGGAATGATTTTAGGATATATGCTTCTGACTTTTGTCGTAACAGGAGCCATTGCTTCAGTAATAATCATTATTGTTGTCAAGATTTTTCCTCCTGCTGCAGGGACAAATATAACTATTCCCACTCCTGAAGCTGTAGAACCGGTGAGTCTGGGAGAACAATTTGTAAAAGCCATTACAGTTTCTGATTTTTCAGGCTTATTTTCAAAATCCAATATGCTTCCTCTAATAGTTTTCTCGGTGCTATTCGGGACATGTGTAAGCTTGGTTGACGATGAAAACAAATCTATAGCAGCAGGACTGGAAAAATTGTCAAAAGTTATGATGAAATTCATTGAAATCATTATGTATTATGCTCCTATAGGTCTCGGTGCCTATTTTGCCTCACTTATAGGGGAATTTGGCCCACAGCTGCTCGGTTCCTATGCCAAAGCTATGGTTATTTATTATCCTATATGTATATTCTATTTCTTTGCGGCATTTGCAACTTATTCCTTTTATGCGGGAGGAAAAAAAGGAGTCGGAACTTTTTTCGGAAATATTTTAAATCCTTCCATTACTTCTTTGGCAACTCAAAGTTCTATCGCCACTCTGCCTGTAAATTTGGAAGCTGCTAAAAAAATGGGTGTGCCTAAAGATATAAGAGAAATTATATTACCTATCGGTGCTACAATGCATATGGACGGAACCTGTCTTTCTTCCATACTGAAAATATCTTTTCTGTTCGGTATTTTTGGAAAAGATTTTTCAGGAATAAGCACATATTTGATAGCTATCGTCGTTTCAGTGCTGGGAGGCGTAGTTATGTCAGGTGTTCCCGGCGGAGGACTTATCGGAGAGATGCTTATTATCAATTTATTCGGGTTCCCTATGGAAGCATTTCCTATCATCGCTACTATCGGATTTTTAGTAGACCCTCCTGCCACATGGCTGAACTCCACAGGAGACGCTGTCGCTTCAATGATAGTTACAAGAATGGTAGAAGGGAAAAAGTGGATGGATAAAGCGTTTGAAAATAAGGAATAAATTTATATTTTATATTCAAATCTTTCCAAAAATAAGTTATAATAAAATAACAAATTATAATATGGTTTGATAATTTATAATAGAATGATGAGTTATTATAAATTACAAAAAATAATTATATTAAATATTTTATTAAATTCTAAAAAAGGAGAACCTATACAAAATGAACTTTCCAAAGCCTTTAAAAAAAGGGGACAATATTTTTCTGCTGTGCCCTTCTTCTCCTATTGTTCCTGAAGAAGATATTGACAGGTGTATCAAAGCTATAAGATACTTAGGGTATAACCCTGTACTTGGAAAAAGTCTTTATGAAAATTACGGCGGATATATGGCAGGAAGCCCTGAAATCAGAGTAAATGATATACACAGAGCCTTTTCGGAAAAAGATATTAAAGGAATATTCTGTGTTAAAGGAGGCTATTCCTCTTCACAACTTTTGGATAAGATTGATTATGAGCTTGTCAGACAAAATCCTAAAATTTTTGTAGGTTATAGTGATGTTACAAATCTCCATATTGTTTTCAATCAAAAATGTGATTTAGGAACTTATCACGGACCTATGGTAAAATCCAATATGTTTGATGATTTCAATGAATATACTGAAAATTCTTTTTTGGAAGCTCTTCAAAAAGAGAGTTGGGATTATAAAGAGCCTGAAAACAGCGAGCTTTCCATATTAGATCAGGAAATATTAAATCAAAAAATATTTCAACTAAATAAAGAAAGTTATAAAAAGTTAAAAACAGAGATTAGCGGTACTCTCATTGGCGGAAATTTAGCTATTATTGTTACTACTCTGGGTACCGAATACGAGATAGATACTAAAGGAAAGATACTTTTCCTTGAAGATGTGGATGAGCAGATAGGCTCTCTCAACAGAATGCTTACTCATTTAAAATATGCAGGAAAATTTGATGATTGCAACGGAGTTATACTTGGAAATTTCGCCGACTGTAATAACAGATATATTACTTCGGATAAAAAAGATTATGGAGTAACTGAATTGTTGACGGATTTTTTTAAAAATTATGAAAAACCCGTTATTTCAGGAATAGAATCAGGTCATGGCAAACCCTTTATGGCGACACTCCCTTTGGGAGCTGACTGTACAGTAAATATTGAAACAAAAAAAATATCATTTAAAAAAAACTGATATAATTTTTACAAATAAAAAATTTATAATAACCAAATTTAAAATAATTAACAGAAAAATAGAAAGGTGATGAACATTTATGTTTTTTGATATGCACTCTGATTTATGGACCGACAATCTTTGGGAATATGAAAAAGGTTTAAATGATGTAATCAGAAGAAAATATAAAGATAAATTTATAAAAGGAAGTCTTTTTGGAGCAATTTTCGTAATTTATCTTGATGCTTTCAAAGACCCTAATCCCGAAGAAACTTTTTTTAGAAGCCTTAGAGCCATGAGTGAAGAGCTTTATTATTCAAGAGATTTGGTACATATTATAAAAAATCTTGAAGACTTTGAAAAAACAAAATCGGAAAATAAATTTGCTACTCTTTTAGGAATAGAGGGACTTCCCGGTATAGGTTCAAATCTTGATTATATATATCTTTTGGAAAGACTGGGAGTAAGACATATAGGAATGACTTGGAATGAAGAAAATGCTTTTGCTACAGGACAGAAAGGTGATATAAATAGAGGACTGACAAATTTAGGGATAAAAGCAGTGGAGATTATTGAAAATTTAGGTATATTGCTTGATGTTTCTCATGCCAACGATAAGACTTTTTGGGATATTGTCAAATATTCCAAGAAACCTTTTTTTGCTTCCCACTCAAATGCGAGAACTCTTTGCAGCTCAATGAGAAATCTTACAGATGACCAAATTTTATGCATAGGAGAAAGAAACGGTATGGTCGGACTGAACAGCTGCCATTATTTTGTCAGCAGGGAAGAAAAAGAAAAAAATCTGGAAATGCTTATAAATCATCTGGAATATATTGCCGAAAAAATAGGACTTGATAAAGTAGGTTTCGGATTTGACTTTGCAGAATATTACAGTACTCCTGACGATGAAGATGAGGGATTGGAAGGTATCCACGATGTAACGGAAATTCCTAATGTAAAAAAAGCTCTTGAAAAACGCGGATATTCCAAAGAAGAAATTGAAAATATTTCATATAAAAATTTTATTTCTTTTTTTGAAAGAGTAAGAGGAAAGTAGTAAATTTATTTTATTTTTCACTTTATTTTTTTATGTCATTTAGTATTATAGATAGATGAAATGATACAAAAAATGTAATTATGAATTATATTTTTTGTATTATTTTGTTTATTTTTCTTACAATATTATTCTTTTCATATGTTATCGTCTCTAATTTATTAATTTAGACAAAAAAAAACTACACCCTCTATCTTATATCCAAGATTTTGGGTGTAGTTCACTTTGTCTCTTTTTAAATTTATTTATTTTTAGATAATACTGCCTGTGCTGTATTATGTTTCATTTTTAGTGCTTCTTCCTTGTTTTTCAGTGCATACCCTGTACATAAAATATCAGCAACATACAGTTGGGATATTTTGGCAATCAACGAACCGCCGTCAAGCAAAGTTTCTCTTCCCGCTGTAAGAAGCACATAATCCGCGAGCTGAGCGACAGGAGATAAAATATGATTTGTAATGGCTATTATTTTTGCCTTATTATTTTTTGCCACTTCCAGAGATTCGATGATATCATTTGTTGAGCCTGACAAGCTGATAGCTATTATTACATCTCTGCTTGTAGTTATTGCAGCATTCATTATCTGAAAATGACTGTCTGTATATGCTGTTCCCGCTTTACCAAATCTCAGAAATTTATTTTGCAGTTCCCTTGCCACAATTCCGGAAGCTCCCACTCCATAGAAAAAAAGTCTTTCACACTTTCCTATGGCTGAAATGGATTTATCAAGATGTTTTCTGTCAATAAGTGATTTTGTATTCGTTATTGCGCTGTTTATATTTGCCTGTATATTATCTATATAGTCCTCATATCCCGTTTCTATTATGGGGAAATCTTCTTTGGCAATATGCAGCTTCAAATCCTGAAATCCGTTAAATCCTATTTTTTTTACAAATCTTACTATTGTCGCCTCTCCGACTTTTATCTGCTTTGCAATTTCCTGTAACGACTGGTAACTGATTTGACCTTTTTTTTCAAAGATATAATCAGCAACCTTTTTTTCCTGTTTACTCAAAGACGGATAAAATGATTCTATAATATTAATATATTTCATAAGTATCCCCTTCTATGAGACTTTCTCAAAAGAGAGAAAATACAGTCTCATTTTTCTAATTCTATAAACTGATATTCTCTTCGGTTTCAGTATCAAATATATGCGCCTTCTCAGTATCAAATTTGAATACTCTCTGACCTTTCTTTGATACCGAATCTCCTACATGCTCTATATTTATTCTGCATGTCATCTGATGTCCGTTTAATGTGAAATATATATATTCCTCATTTCCCATCTGTTCTACTACACTTATTTCCCCTACTTTTGATACCTCATCTTCATTCTCCACCACACTTATATTTTCAGGTCTTATCCCAAATGTTACCTTTTTTCCTAAATGTCCTTTTACTTTCTCTCCTTTTTCCTTAGATAACCTGATTTCCGCTCCGTCTATATCTATATATACACTTCCCTCTTTCTCTTTCAACACTCCGTCTATCAGGTTCATCGTAGGCGACCCGATAAATCCTGCTACAAATTTATTCGCAGGATAATGATAAAGATTTAGAGGTGTATCTACCTGCATTATTCTTCCTGCTTTCATTACTGTTATCCTGTCTCCCATTGTCATCGCTTCCACTTGGTCGTGCGTTACATATATCATCGTTGTCTTAAGCTCCTGATGTAACTGTGTTATTCTTACACGCATTGATACCCTCAGTTTCGCGTCAAGGTTCGATAGAGGTTCGTCAAACAGAAATACTTCAGGCTTTCTTACTATCGCTCTTCCCAGTGCTACCCTCTGTCTCTGTCCCCCTGACATCTCTTTTGGCTTTCTGTCCAGCAGTTCTGTTATTTCAAGTTTTTCAGCCGCTTCTCTTACTCTTTTATCTATTTCGTCTTTTGGTGTCTTTTTCAGTTTCAGTCCAAATGCCATATTCTGATATACTGTCATATGAGGATATAGTGCATAGTTCTGAAAAACCATTGCTATCCCCCTGTCTTTAGGAGGCACATCATTTACAAGTTTATCTCCTATATATATTTCTCCACCTGTTATTTCTTCAAGTCCTGCTACCATTCTCAATGTAGTGGATTTTGCACATCCTGACGGCCCTACAAATACCATAAATTCTCCGTCTTTTATTTCCAAATCGATTCCATGCACCGCTTTAAATCCGTTAGGATATTGTTTTTCAACTTTTTTAAGTACCACTTTAGACATTTTTGCCCTCCTCAATTATCTTTAATTTTTTCGACAAACTTATTTATTATAAGTATACTTCAATTTTTCCTTTTGTCAATAAAGCCATTAAAAATTTTATTCTGTTTTTTAAGTTTTTGGATATGTATATCTCGTTACATTCTGTTTTCATACGTTTTTTATTAATATATTTTTTCAGCTCTGTTTATGTCTGATTTTTATATTTCTTAGCTGATTTTTTTAATTAAACTCAATATTTTATCATTTAACCCTTTTAAAAATTCTTTTGTCTTATCGTCTGTTATCGGCAGCATAGGCAGTCTCGGAACACCTGTTTCTACTCCTCTCAAATGGAGAATATATTTACATGCACCATACAGTGAACCTACAGAAAGTAGTCCTTTTATAATTTCATTTACTTCATTTTGTAATTCTCTTGCTTTGTTGAGTTCCTGATTATTTATATATTCATTCAGTTTCATAAACAGTTCCGGCATTACTCCGTAAGTTCCTCCTATTCCTGCATCTGCTCCTATAGCTCTTCCTGCCACAAACTGTTCGTCAGGTCCGTTAAATACTAAAAAGTCTTTTCCTCCTACTGCTTTAAATTGTTGTAATTCAAATGTACTTTCAGAAGAACATTTTATTCCTATCACTTTTTCCTGTTTTGCCATTTCTTCAAAGAGACTTATAGGCAAGTTAAATCCTGTTGTCTGTGGAATATGATAAATTATAAAAGGCAGATTTGTACTGTCTATCATTGCCTGCCAGTGGGCTTTTACTGATTGAGGAGACAGTCTGTAATATACTGCGGGAATTGATGACACTGCATCTGCTCCCACTTTTTCAGCATGTTGTGCCAGTCTTACGCTTTCAGGCGTCGAATTTGCTCCTACATGGACGATGATTGTCAGTTCTCCCTTTACTTCTTCCATTACCGCTTCAACTACCTGTTTTCTTTCTTCCTCGCTCTGAAGAACTCCTTCTCCTGAGCTTCCTCCGACATATAGTCCTTTTACTTTTTTATCGGCATAATATCTTGCCAGTTTTTTTACTCTTTCCTTATCCACATTTCCATTGTCATCATAAGCCGAATACATCGCCATAAATATTCCTTTAAATTTTTCCAGTTCTTTTCCCATTTTTCTATCCTTTCATTTTTTATTTATTTAAATTATTTATTTAAATTTATTTCTTTTTGTCAGGAAATGATATAATGCACCTAACATTCCTGCCTGATTTCCTTGTTGTGCCAGTTCTATTCTTGTTTTTCTGAATATTTCACTTATCATATTATCATTTATTTCTTTTCTCATTTTTTGTTCGAGATATTCTTTCTGGGCAGTTATTCCTCCACCTATTACTATTATTTCAGGATTTAAGAGATAAATTATATTTCTTATTCCTACGGAAAGATTTTTTATCATTTCATCTATAGCATTTATACAGATTTTATCGCCCTGTTTTGCCAGCTCGAAGATATTCAAGCCGTTTATCTTTCCTTCTATTCCTTCTTTTTCCTTTTTTTCTTTCTGGACTTTCTGTACTAAATATTTGGATGAAGCAATATTCTGAATGTAGTTGCCATTCACATCCATATATCCTATCTCTCCTGCCGTATACCCTATTCCGTTCAGCAGTTGTCCGTCCAGTATTATTGAACCTCCAATTCCTGTACCTATAGTTATGCAGACCATAGATTTTGAATTTTTTCCTGCTCCTTTCCAGTATTCTCCAAGACCTGCACAATTCACATCATTTTCTACTTCACAGGGTAGGGAAAATTCCTTTTCCAGTTCTTCTTTCAATTTAGTTCCCGTATATTTAGGAATAGTAGGTCCCGAGTAAATTATTTCTCCTTTTTTATTATCCACAACTCCCGCAGAAGAGATACATATTCCCTCTATAGTATACATACTGTACTGTTCAAGAATATCTCCAATCATTTTTTTTATATCTGTAAGAATATAATTTTCCTTAGAAGTAACCCTTGTTATAATTGTACCGTTTACCACAGTATCGCCGTCTTTGGTCAGAACTCCGTATTTTATTGATGTTCCGCCTATATCTATACATATATAATACATTAACAGTTCACATCCGCCCTTTTCTGAATTTTTCTCACTATAAAAATTATAGAATTATAAAATATACTTGCCATAACTGTAGGAATATAATTGAAATACATTGCATAAGTCATATTTTTCATATTCAGTCTAATTCCTACAAACAGTAGTATTATGCTTACTGCATTAATTATAAGAGGAGGAATATAGAGTTTGTTAAAAACTTTATTTAGCATTGCGGTTACTATTATTGAACCTAACATAAATACCGCTCCGTAATAAAACCAACCTATAATCATTACTCTAAAATTTTCAATCATTTTATCCCAACTCCTATCCTTTTACAGCTCCCATTGTTACTCCCTGTGTAAAGTAATTCTGGAACATAAGAAATACTATTATCATAGGTAATGAAGCCAATAATGCTCCTGCCATCAGCAGTCCGTAATTCAATGAAAATTCTGCACTCTGTGCCATTGCGGCAACCCCCAAGGGTAATGTTTTCATCATTTCACTGTTTGTAAATATCAACTGTGAAAAATAGTCATTCCAGCTGGCTATAAATGTAAATATTGCCAGAGCTCCTATTCCCGGTTTTATAATAGGCAAAACAATATTGATAAATGTTTTTAGTTCTCCACATCCGTCTATTCTTGCAGATTCCAACAGTTCATTTGGCACGGATTGGGAAAACTGTTTCATCAAAAACACTCCAAAAGGCCAACCTACAGCTGGAAGTATGAGTGCCTTATAACTATCTATCCAGCCCAATTCGGTAATGAATTTTAGCAACGGTATCAATATTACTTGCTTAGGAAGTGCCATTGCCGCTACAAAAGTTATAAAAATAATCCCCGCTCCGGGAAACTGCTTCTTAGCCAGAGCATATCCCGCCAGTGAGGCTGTTATGCATACAAGTACGGTCGTCATAAATGATACAAATACCGAATTAAAAAACCACCTCGTTGTCAACGGTACTAAAAGTTTATCAAAATTTTCCAGTGTCGGTTTCAGAGGGAACCACTCAGGAGGTATACTTATTGCTACTTCCTGTATTTTAAATGCTCCTGTCGCTATCCAGTAAAAAGGAAATATAAAAAATATTGTAAACATTATTAATATTGCTATGAAAATACTCGAAAATATTGATCCTTTCTTGTTATTTTTCATGTCTCCCCTCCTCCTAATCTATATCTTTTGATAAAAATTTAAACTGTAATACTGATATTATACCTATTATAATTGCAAGGACTATACCCATTGCCGATGATACTCCGAAACGACCTTCCGTTATTGCAGTCTGATAAACGAGATACATAACTGTAGAAGTGCTGTAATTCGGTCCTCCGTGAGTAAGCAGCTGTATTAATGCAAATATCTGGAAACTATTTATAGTCGTCACAACTACTATATATAATGTTGTCGGCATTATCAGAGGCCATGTAACATCCCTGAAAGTATGCCACTCATTAGCACCGTCTATTCTTGCTGCTTCCATTAAATCCTTAGGCACATTTCCCAGTGCAGCTACATATAAGATTATCGGCTGTCCTACGCTCGTAGTTATAAGTATGGCTATAATTGCAAATATTGCTGTTTTAGGGTCTCCGAGCCAGTCTATCGGCTTGGAAATCAAATGTGTCTTTTGAAAAACATAATTTAATATCCCGTATTTAGGATGATATATCCAGTTCCATACAACAGTAATGGAAACTACCGAAGATATTGCAGGAATGTAAAAAATTCCCCTGAAAAATGACCTCACAGTAGCATTTTTCTCATATATTACATAAGCTACAAATATAGAAAATATCACTACTACAGGTAAGGCAACAAATGTTATGAATACTGTATTTACAGCTGATTTTAAAAATATGTCATTTTTAAATAAGTCTATGTAATGTTTCAGTCCTACAAAAATTGTATTTCGTCCCCTAAATCTATATAGAGATAAATGTACCCCCTTTATCATAGGATACAGAACAAAACTCAGAAAAAATATCATTACAGGTAAAATAAACAGATATGCACTATAATCAACTTTTTTCCAGTTCCATTTATATTTTCCCGCAATGCTGTTACTACTGCTCATTATTCTTTCACCGTTCCTTTTAGAAACTGCCTTAAACCGATAAATTTCCATATATGATAAACTGAAAAATATTTTTTAGTTTATATCAAATAATATTTATGACAATTTCTTTATTATACAATATGATTATTATTTAGCGTCGGATATTGTTTTATTTGCATCTTCTACAAATTTATCCAGCCCTGCTTTAGGAGCTGTCTGTCCGTTCAATATAGCCTGAACCATATTAAACCACAGAGGTCTCATCTGAGCAAATCCGTCTATTGTATTATAATATGACCCGTAAAACTGAGACAATGATTCCAAATACTTAATTTCAGCATCATCACCGTATAATCCTGTCTTACCTACAGGTGAGAAGTTATTTGTAGCTTTCAGATTTCTTTCTCCCCACACAGGGTCATTTACTACAAAGTCTACAAATTTTTGTGCTGCTGCGATTTTTGCAGGGTCTCCATTATCAAATACTGCTGCTCCTGCCAATAAAAATTCAAATTTTGCCTGTCCCGAATTGTTAGGCAGAGATACAAACACAGGTTCAAACTCTCCTTTTGCGATTGTTTCCTTATCCTGACCTTTTAGTCCGGGAGAATAAAGTATTGTTGCTACAGCTTTTCCGCTTCTGAATGCTTCGAGGGCATCTTTGGCTTCAGCTGAAACTCCTTTTCCCAGTAATCCGTCATCGTACGCTTTTTTTATCCATTCCATTGCTTTTACGCCGTTCTCATCATTTATTATATATTTTGTTATTCCTTCGTCTGTTATCCATGTATTATACAGATTTGAAACAAATGCTCTCGGTCCTTGGTCTCCTGCCTGACTTTTTGTATAAAACAGTACAGGGTCGACAGAAGGGTCTTTAGCTTTTACTGCTCTCAGAAATTTTTCAAATTCTTCAACAGTCCAGTTTCTACCAGGTTTATTTAGCGGCAACAAATCAGTTACTCCAAGTTTATCTGTCAGTTTTTTATTTACTGCCATTACGAAAGGTGCTGTTCCCAAAGGGTACAGATATAATTTTTTATCAAAGCTGCTTGCTTCTGCTATAACTTTGGAATATTTTGACAAATCCGCATTTTCAAAAGGTGCTAAATATCCTTTTTTAGCCCAGTCTATAATCCTTCCCGGAGCGTCAATTACAACGTCAGGATTTGATTTTGCCTGAATTGCTGTCTCAATTTTTGCAGGCCCGTCAGTAAAATCTATTTTTTGATATTCAACTTTAATATTAGGATATTTTTCTTCAAAAGCTTTAATTAGAGCTGCATCATATTCTTCGGGTGTTTTAAATTCTCCGTCCGAAGTAAAATTGGGAAATGACCAGTATTTTATGGTTACTTTTTGATTAGGATCCAATTTTTCTCCATTAGATTTTCCATTTTTACCTCCACATGCCACTAAAACAAAAGTGAATAATACTCCAATTAAAAATTTCTTCATAAAATTTTTGTTCATTACATTACCTCCGTTTTCTATTTTTTAAATATTATTGAAATTTTTTATTTTTTTCTCAGCAATATATTGTACCTCATTTTTTCAAATTGTAAATAGGTAAAAATAAATTTTTTTTTATTTTTTTTCTTGTTTTTAAAATTTTTTTTCATTTTTTGTTTTAAAATAAAAAAGCTGATATTTTTTTTAAAATTTACCGGATACATTAATATTTAAACAGGATATTTAAATATTATGAAAAATTTTGAGTTATTTAAATGTAATGACTGCAATGCCCTTTTAAATATTGTAGATTATAATATTTCATAATCTGTTTAAATAGAAGACTGTTTTGGATATTTCAAAAACATATTTACTTTCCTTATAAAAAAATATAAACCGAAAAATATATTTACAAGTTAATCAAAACTTCACAGCTTAAAACATTTAAGACGGCAAATCCTTGTCAACTCCCTAAAAATATATTTTTCGGTTTATTTATTTTATTATTATATTTATCCATTAATACATAAATTTACTTAACGAGTATATGTTACATAATTTTATTACTTATCTATCTATAGTTATCTATTATTTCATTTCTGAAATATTTTTTATATATAATTTTTTATTTTATCCTTTATTC